>DATHTH010000237.1:0-13502 GCA_035463495.1 Anaerolineales bacterium
ACAATTGGATAGGTTACCAAAGGCTGTATCTGTCAGATCCCCTTGAATTGGGGATTCCGAAAGGATAGATAGTGCTCATGTAGTCTAGGGTCTCGGAATATTTCCCTCCAGCCCCAGCTCGGGCGCAATCCTGCGCATCGCCTGGATCACATTCCCCATGTGTTCCCATAACTCGACCCCAAATTCCTGCGCGGCGTGCTCCATCTCTGCCCGCGAAGTACCGGCGGCAAAGGCTTTGTCCTTCCATTTCTTTTTGACAGAGGATGGCTCGAGATCATACAGCGAACGCGACGGGCGGACGAGCGCAACTGCGGTAATTAAGCCTGTAACCTCGTCACACGCCACAATCGCTTTGCGAACCAGGGTGTCACGCGGCATGCTTAAATGGTCGGCGTGGCTGAGAATATCCTGGACAATATCTTCTGGCACGCCGCGCTCGCGCAGGATCGGCGCGCCATCCTGTGGGTGCTGCTCCAGCGTTGGGTGGATCTCCCAGTCGAAGTCATGCAGCAGACCAACCAGCCCCCACCGCTCCACATCCTCATCGAATTTCTCAGCATAGAAGCGCATGGCGGATTCCACCGAGAGCATGTGACGGACCAATCCTTCATTTTTTACATATTCTCGTACAAGGGCTAAGGCTTCATCGCGAGTCATATCATTCCTTTTATGTCATTGCGAGGAGGAGCGCAGCGACGACGAAGCAATCTGCTACGTAACAAGAGATTGCTTCGCCCCCGCTTCGACTGCGGGCACCTCGCTCTGCTCGGGAACGCTGCCCTCCGCTCAGCGCGATGGGGCTCGCAATGACATTAAATGCTTGTCGAAGTCTCTAGTCCATGCTCGGTGGCGAGCTCGTCAAGAAGGATCTCGACTTCGTCGAGGAATTGATCCAGGCCGTTCAAGTGATCCTCGAAGTCGGGCATCGTCAGCTTGAGCTGCTCACAGGCAGCGCGCCAGACCTCGACAGCATGATCCGGTAAGACGTCCACGGCGAGTGTCCAGGTATGCAGCAGGGGCCACAACGCGGCGCGCGGTGTCTCGCCAGCCAGCATGGATTTGATCGCCTTTTCGTAATAATTCACGCGCGCCGGATGGATACGCGGGTCCGCCCGGCTGTTTTCGGCGGCGGCTTCAAAAGCAAGCCTCCACTCCGGAACCCAGTCGTTGATAAATGCTGGATCCAGGTGGGACGCGCCCAGCAGGCCTGTTAGCGCAGCACTCATGGCTGGACGGTTGGCGGTCTCGGCGCGAGGCGGAAACTCGAGCATGAGGCGTCGCTCCTGCAGCGGCGGGCCCGAGAGCTCTGCCACGGCATTCACCGCGTGATAGAGCGACTTCATGTACTGTAATACATCCGTTGGACTCACGGTCTCGCCGGTGTCAAGCAGGTCGCGCCAGGTGTTACGTCCCTGAGCAAGCAGGATGCGTGAGCGCTGCAAGGCGGGCGCCGGGGCGTTAAACTCGAACCCGGCACGCAAACCCGCCTGCACGAACTCGAAGAACCGCTCTCGCTCGTAGAGCAGCATGGGGTCGTACATCTCCCAGCCCAGCCACGGATCGAGACGCAGCTCGCGTGGGCGCTTGAACTCGGCTTTGGCGCGGTGACTGATATCGAGATGAAAATCGGGGGTCAGCTTGACGAATTCGCGCCGGTGCTTGGGCTCATCCGTATGCACGAAGATGATGTCGATATCCGCGGTGCCGCCGAGCATAGGATCGGAATCCGAGACCAGCGCGCCCGTCAGATACGCGGCGATGATGCCGCGGTCGTTGAAGGCGCGCTCCTGCGCGTTCTCTTTGGCGATCCGGATCAATGATTCACGCGAAACTCGCATAGTTATCCTCCCGCTCTCGTCGGCGCAGAGAGCAGGTTAACTCTCGGGCAGAGGCAGAGACTGCTGAAACGGAGGCAGGCGGAGATTCTGCCGGATGCGGTTCTCGACGAGCTTTAGATGCTTCGGGTTTTGAATAATGTTCAGATGATCCGTTTCAATGGTTAAAACAGGCGTCCCGTCGAAAGGCTTTGCATAAAACCTGTTATAGGCCTGGTTGAGCTCGTCGATGTAGGACCATTCCATCTGCCGCTCGTACGGACGGTCGCGCAGCGCAATGCGCTGCATCAGGATGTCTGTGCTGGCTTGCAGGTATACCAGCAGGTCCGGCTTCTGGATCTTTTCTGCCAGCGCCTCGTGCACCTTATAGTACATGTCCAGTTCATCGCCTTTGAGATTGATCTGCGCAAACAGTGCATCCTTGGCGAAGGTGTAATCGGCAAAAAGATCTTTTCCCGAAGTGAGCAATTCATGCACGGTGCGGCGCTGCTGGTGATAGCGGCTCAACAGAAAGAAAATTTGCGTTTGGAAAGCATAACGTTTCCGGTCGGCGTAAAAGTCGGAGAGAAAAGGGTTCTCCTCAAACACCTCCAAAAGGATCTCGGCGTTGAATGCCGGTTGAAGCAGGCGAGCGAGGGTCGTCTTGCCGACTCCAATGACCCCTTCGATGGCAACATACATGGGTGGGCTCCGGTGATGAATTAGATTAAGGATACCATAATTGGGTTGCGGGCGTCAGGTGGAAGGTTTCAAGTCTATTACAGGAGACGAAGAGGCCTTAAGAAACAGACTCCCCGCTCCAGTATTGAAGCAGGGAGGTCTGCCGTCAGGAAGCTGCCCGGCGTGGATGTGAACCCATCAGGTAGAGCAGGGTCAAGACTGCAAAGACACCGACAAGATAAACAGGGATGGCCTCCAGCGAAATGTTCTGCGCCAGGACGCCGGCAAAACTGGGCACAACCGCCCCACCGAAACCGGCCGCGGCGATCTGCATCCCGATTGTATTCGCCGCGTGGCCCTCTCCAACCCGTGCACTCGTCCCGGAGACCAGCCCCGGAAAAATCGGTGCAATCGCAAACCCGATCACAGAGACGGCAATGATGCTCGCCAGCGGGAAGGGATTCCACCACAACAACAGGGAGCCGGCGAATGCCAGGAAAAAACCTGCTTTCAATAAGCCCGGCATTCCAAAGCGCTGTGTGAGCAGTCCGGCCATAATGCGCCCCACGGTAAAGGTTGCCCAGTAGCTGCCAGCCCACAATCCGGCCACTTCGACCGGCACATCCCGGGAAAGAGTCAGGATGGAATACGTCCAGCTGCCGAAAGAGTACTCCGCGCCCGTATAGAGAAAGAACATCAATAGACTCAGCCAGACGGCTGGCTGGCGGAGTGTTTCTGAGAATGGCGTGTGGTAATCCGTCAGGCGGCGCTCCTGTTCGTCTGCCCGGGGCGCTTTGCCATCCCGCCACATGCGTATTGTCAGCAGGAAGCTGGCAGCCAGGAGAAGCTGAGCTGCCCCAACCACCTGGTATCCCCACCGCCAGGAGTTGAACGTCGTCAATCCGGCTGTCATGATAATCGGTCCCAGCGTTACGCCAAAGCCAAAACTGGCATGCAGCCACTGCATCAATCCCTCGCCAAAGTGGGAGGCGACATAGGTGTTGATCCCTGCGTCGATCGCGCCGGCGCCCAGCCCGGATGCCACAGCCAGAGATACCATCATCCACCAGGATGGCGTCAGGGTGTAGCCCAGCAGGGCTGATGCCGTCAGTGCGCAGCTGGCTGCCAGGGTCCCGCCCACGCCCAGACGGGAGATGATCTTGCCGCTCAGGAAACTGGAAAGCATATAACCGGTAGTGCCGGCAAAGAAGAACGCCCCGACTGAATCCAGCCGCAGGGTAAAGTTTTCGCGGATCGAGGGCCAGGCGACGCCAAACAGCCCATCCGGCAGACCCAGGGAGATGAACGCGATGTATGCCAGGACGATCAAGCCGATTTTCGAGCGAGGAGATGGTTTTGTGATTGCGGTCAAGACGATTACCACCGATCGGAGGTGAGGTTCGATGAACAGAGCCGCCAGATTTTATCAATGAAAGCAGAAAGAGGAAAGAAGAAAGACTCAATATCTTTCTTCTCTCCTCTTTCGATACTATATGCTTTTATGACTCGGAATTAATCGGCTATCGCCACTTCCTTTGCCGTGTCTTCCTGTTTCTTGAACTGGCTCATATATAAGTCGTAGTAAAAGCCTTGCCTGGCGAGCAGTTCGTCGTGTCTGCCGCGCTCGATGATCTGGCCGTCTTTGAGGACCAGGATCAGGTCTGCATTGCGGATGGTGGATAGGCGGTGAGCAATGACGAACGCGGTGCGTCCCTTGAGCAGCTCGTCGAAGGCGCGCTGGATGAGACGCTCGGTGCGCGTGTCCACGCTGGAGGTGGCTTCGTCCAGGATGAGGATACGCGGGTCGGCAAGCGCAGCGCGGGCGATGGAAAGCAGCTGGCGCTGTCCCTGCGAGAGCCCGGAACCGCGTTCTCCAAGCACAGTCTGTTCCTTTTCAGGCAGGCGCTCAATGAAGGAATCGGCGTTGGCGAGCCGGATGGCCGCCCGCACATCCTCATCCGTAGCGTTCGGTCGTCCAAAACGGACATTCTCCATCACGGTCGTGCTGAACAGGAACGTATCCTGAAGGACAATGCCGATCTGCTCGCGCAGGCTCTTCATGCTGACGTCTCGAACATCGATGCCGTCAATTTTGACTGCTCCGCTCGTCACATCATAGAAGCGCGGGATCAGGTTAATGATGGTGGTCTTGCCTGCCCCTGTCGGACCGACGATTGCCACCGTCTGCCCGGGTTGCGCGGTAAAGGAGACGTCCTTGAGCACTGGAACCCCATCTTCATAGGAATGAGTGGCACGATCGAACTCCACCAAACCCTGAATCGCGGGCATCTCCCGGGCACCAGTTTTATTGTAGACAGCAGGCTTCTCATCCAAGATGGTGAAGATTCGCTCCGCGCCGGCGATGGCATTCTGAATGTTGGTCCACAGCACCGCGATCTGCTGAATGGGCTGGTTGAAACGCTGGACGTAGCCAAGGAAAGTCACCACAAGACCAAGAGTGACCGCCGTGCCGAACAGGGACTGCCCTTGCAAGAGATACCAGCCACCTACGCCGGTCACGATTGCCAGCGCTACGTAGGAGAGCGCTTCCAGCGTGGGCGCCAGAGCGGATGTATACGCCACCGCGCGCACGTTGGCATCCCGGTTGGCGGCGTTAACCTCCTTGAACTGCTCGATATTTTCGTCGGCGCGGTTGAAGGCTTGCACCTCCCGCACGGCAGCGATGCTTTCCTGCAGCTCGGCGTTGACGTTGCCGATCTCTTCACGCGAGACGCGAAAGGCTTTGCGCGCCTGTTCGGAGAAATACAGGGTCGCCAGGAACATCACCGGCGCAACCGACAACGAGAGCAGCGCGAACGGCAGGTTGGCTGTCACCATGTTATAAGCGACCCACACCAGCAGCAGGATCCCGCTGAAGACATTCACCAATGCGAAGGAAAAGGCCTGTTCGATGGCGCTGGTGTCATTGGTGATACGGCTCATGAGGTCGCCGGCTTCGTGTTTTGAGTAGTAACTCAACGAGAGGCGGTGCAGATGCTCGAATACTTTCACGCGCAGCACACGCAGCACGTGCTGACCGGTCCATGCCATGGTGAAGAATGTTGCACCCGTGAGCACCGCGCCCAGGACAAAGAGACCGATCATCACCAGGATCAGGCGGAACAATCCCTCGATGCGCTGCGCGAGTGTTGCAACGGCAGGGTCGGGCATTGTAAACCCACCCAGACTATAGGCATTGTAGATCAGCCGGCGCGAGAACGATAAACTGGAGGGATCGTCCGTCACGAGATAGCAGGTGGATACTGGTTGTCCGGAGTCAGCTCCGGTATCGGATGATCCGAACCCTTCAAACGCCGCAGCACCCGGGGGAATCAGGAAGCAATCCGTTGCCTGGCCTGTCAGTTCAGGGGTGATCACCTGGGTCCACGTGGAGACGACGACAAAGAGCACCGCCAGCAGGATCATGTACCAATACTGCGCAAAATATCTGCCGAGGCGGGTAAGAGTTTCGCTCAGATTACGCGGCTTGATCGTTTCCCTATTAAGCATTTCACCAAAGCGCATCATAGAGCACCTTCCCAGTTCAAGACTCTAGAGGTCTTAAGTTGATGATTGTTATTCATGATTACCTCGTGTAAGAAATGTCGCCACGGCGACTCCTTTAAGGTTTCTGTGAATCAGGCAAGAGTTGGGAATTGTAGATCTCCGCGTAAATTGCGCTTTCTTCCATCAAATCGGCATGCCTACCCTGTTCGACGATCTCCCCTTTGTCGAGGACCAGGATCTTGTCGGCATTCATGACCGTGCTGATCCGTTGGGCGATCACAAAGGACGTGCGTCCGTTCATCAGCGTATCGAGCGCCTTCTGGATCTGCGCCTCCGTATTGAGGTCCACGCTGGAGGTAGAGTCATCAAGAATGAGAATGCGGGGATCCAGGAGCAACGCCCGGGCAATGGCGACGCGCTGCTTCTGCCCGCCGGATAGAGTCTGCCCGCGCTCGCCAACGTGGGTATCATATCCGTCGGGGAATGACATGATGAAGTCATGCGCGGCTGCGGCTCTGGCTGCGCTCTGGATCTCTTCAAGGGTCGCCTCAGGCTTCCCGAAAGCGATATTTTCACGGATCGTGCCGCTGAACAGAGTCGTTTCCTGCAGGACAATGCCGATCTGCGAGCGCAGCGAGTCGATGGTGACATCGCGCAGGTCGTACCCGTCGATCGTGATCTGCCCTTCGCTCGGATCGTAAAAGCGCGGCAGCAGGTTGATAATGGTCGTCTTGCCGGAACCCGTCGCGCCGAGAAGGGCAATGGTCTCGCCGGGCCTGGCTTCGAACGAGACATTATTCAGGACCGGTTCCCCGCCGCCGAAGTAACGGAAGGTCACGTTCTCGAACTTGACCTGGCCCTTGACCGGAGGCAGCTGGATCGCGTCAGGCTTATCCACGATGTCCGATCTGGCGTCCAGGATTTCAAAGATCCGTTCGGCAGACGCGCTAGCCTGTCCCATCTGAGTGACGATCATGCCAAACATCATGATGGGAAAGAATAAATACATCAGGTACAGCGAGAACTCCTGCCAAGCGCCCAGGCTGAGCGTGCCGGCGATGATCTGCTTCCCACCCAAATATAGGATGGCAGCCTGTCCCAGATTGGCGGTCAGAAAGATGAACGGGAACATAAACGTGAAGAGCCGGGAGACCGCGATCTGCTGATTCATGGTGTCATCTGCGGCATTGTTAAATTTTGCCTGCTGCTCCTTTTCACGCGTGAACGCCTTGATCACTTTAATACCTGCCAGGTTCTCCTGCAGCACCGTGTTCAAATAGGAGAGCTTCTGCTGCACTTTGCTGAACATCGGCTGGGCGAGGCTGGCGAAGATCACAAAGGTCACAATCGCGACCGGAAGAATGGGCATGGATGCCCAGGCAAGAGGGACGTTTGAGGTGAACAAAATGATGACTGTGCCCACCAGCAGGATCACTGCGCCCACCAGTTGTAAGAGTCCCTGCCCGATGAAGAGCCGCACTTTCTCCACGTCATCCGTGGCGCGGATCATCAATTGCCCGGTCTGGTTCTTATCGTGATAGGAGAACGAAAGACGATGGATCTTGGCATACAGGTCATTGCGCAGGTCATACGCCACCGACTGCGAGTTCTTCTCCGCCCAGTAGGCTTGCAGGAAGGCGAACAGGCCGCGCAATACGGCAAAGACGATAATAGAGACCAACGCGGTCATTAACGTCTGAGGGGCATTGCCGACGTCTGTTTGAAGCTGGACTCTAAGCTGGTCAAGGGTCGTCGCGCTGGATCTCCCTGTGGACTCCAGAATCGTGGGAAGGGCCGCACCGGCAAGCTCGTCTGGCATCTGGTCCAGTGCCTGCAAAATCTGGCTCGAAACATACCCGCCGGTCACCGCGTCGATCACATTGCGGACCATGCGCGGCACTGCCAGCTGCGAGAGCGTAGCGATGAGCAGAAAAATATAGGGCAGGAGCGCCTGACGCTTATGATTGGTCAAGTATTTGATGGCACGGCCAATGCCCTTGAACGAAGAGCGTTGACCGCGGGGACGAGTTTGAGGGCGGGTGAGTGTGGCTTGCATAGCTTCCTTTGGAAAGAGTAGAGAAATAGAGAGTAGTAAACCGTAATGAGCGTAAGATTTGGTTATGAATGGAGTGTGAAAAGACTTGGGAGAACTCAGGCTTGCTCGAGGGGGTCTAATTCTACTTCGCGCGCGGCCCGCGTCATGATCTGCAGCGCCTCCATGACTTTTGCACGTTCCTCTGCTGTCAACTTCCCGGCAAGCTCATCCACCCAGCGATGGCGTTCTTCGATACCGTGTTGGATGAACTTCCTGCCTTTATCGGTGATGTTCAATACTTTAACCCGGCGATCCTGGGGGTCTTCCTCGCGCTGGATCAAGCCACCCTGGACCAGTTTCTCCACCAGTTGACTGGCTGCTGCATTCGTAATATCGAAATGCTCGCCGATGTCGCCGATGGCACAATTACCGCGATGGTGAACCTGCATCAGAATGCCGAATTGCGGCATGGAGAGTCCACTGGACTTCGCCAGGTGGTTCCAGCTGCGCCAGGAGCGGTGCATGAAAATATCCATCCACTCGTGAGTAATTTTGGAAAATTGACGTTCGTCGGACATAGTTAAGCTTTCTTTTTATTTAAGTAAGCTTAACTATATAGCTGAGTTATTTTTTTGTCAAGTGGAGAAGATCAGGAAAGGGGTGGAAAATTCACGAAGAGTCAAGGTTCCAATGGGCATTGCTCCACGTGAAGATATTTCTGGCATTCCTCTGTTGTCAGAGACCGTGTCACCCGCTGCCTGGCAAGCGCCATCAAATCTTCGATCCTGAGGAGGTAGATACGAGCGGTGCCGTCGAGGCTACCGACCGCCAGTTGCGATCCATCCGGATTGAACGCCACGCCGGTCAATCCATCTTGTGCCGGAAATGTCACCAATAGCTTGCCAGTGATCGCAGCCCATACTTTGGCTGTTTGATCTCCACTGGCTGTGGCGATTTGTGTACCATTGCGATTGAAAGTGGCATCGAATATGCTATCGGTATGGCCGAATAGGGTAAGGAGTTCTTTCCCTGTAGCAGCATCCCACACTTTGGCTGTGCCATCCCGGCTTGCGGTGAGGATACGTGCGCCATCCGGGCTGTAGACAGCTCGACGGACATTTGTGCCATGCCCTTGCAATGCGAACAGTTGTTTACCAGTCATTGCATCCCATACGATTCCTGTCCCATCCCCACTAGCAGTAACCAGGCGAGTACCATCCGGGCTGTAGTCGACACTCATCACCCAATCTGTGTGCCCGAGCAGTTGAAAAAGGGCTTCGCCTTTTTTCGTATCCCAGACGGTGGCCGTTCCATCCGAACTGGCGGTTGCCAGGCGGACTCCATCAGGGCTAAAATCAATTCCGAAAACAGTACTTGTGTGCCCTATGAACGAACGGATTTCTTTCCCGGAAATGGCATCCCAGAGCTTCGCCGTCTGATCCTCGCTGGCCGTTGCAATTTGCATTCCATCAGGGGAATACACAATGTTTGCTACCATGTCTGAATGCCCAACAAGCTCGAACAACAGCTTTTCTGTCTTAACATCCCACACTTTCGGCGTTAGATCGGAATTCACGACTGCCAGGCGTGTCCCATCCGGGCTGTAAACGAGCTTCACGCCATTGGGGTGCAGTGGCCTGGACCCATTGTCGAAGCTTAGAAGCTCGCGCGCCGGGGAAATCCTCCAAACTTTGGCAGTGCTGTCATCGCTGGCAGTAACGATGTGTTCACCGTCTGCGCTAAAAGCGACCGACCAGATACCATCCCCGTGCCCCGCGAGGGTATTGAGATCTTGACCTGTCAGCGCATCCCAGACTTTTATCTGGCGATCCGTGCTGACCGTTACAATGCGTGTGCCATCCGGGCTGAATTTTGCATCGGTTACGTTGGCAGTATGCCCGTACAGCGTCATCAATCGTTCCCCTGAGCTGGCATCCCACAATTTTGCTGTCCGGTCGTCTTCCGTGGTGACAATACGGGCGCCATCCGGGCTATATGCCACACTGCGCATCGTTGGACCCAGTGCAGGCAGGGTGAGCATTTTTTGACCTGTTTCGACATCCCAAATGCTTGTCCACCCACCTTCAAAATCTGTCGCAACGGCTGTGGCAACCTGCGACCCATCCGGGCTGAACGTTGCCCACCAAACAAGCAGACCCTCAACGCCTTCATCAACTGCTTCATCCACGGTAAGCAGTTCTTTGCCTGTCGTGACGTCCCAGACTTTCGCAGTACCGTCGTAGCTGGAAGTTACCAGACGATTTCCATCTGGACTGAAAGCGACAGTAAAAACTGAATCGTTATGCCCCTCCATGCTGATACGCAGCTGGCCTGTACTGGCATCCCAAATACGAGCAACTCCATCCCCTCCGGCGGTTGCCAGAAGTTTCCCATCCGGGCTGAAGGTAACAAACCAGGTGAAGCCTCGTTCGGGGTCATCTGTCCCGTTGGCAGAGCCTTTCACGCTGAGTAATTCCTTCCCGTTACTCACATCCCAGATCCTTGCCGTGCCGTCGGCGCTGGCCGTCGCGATCCGTTTTCCATCGGGGCTGAATGCCGCACTATACAACGGACCCGCATGGCCGTTGAGAGTTAGCTCCACACGCGAGGCTTGTATTGCGCGGCGCAGGGCGTCTTCTGCTTCCGGTAACACGGTGCGGTCTACAGCATAGGTTTTGTTCACTGCCTGTAAGGCGAGCAGGATGCTGCGCTCCGGGTCCACAGCTAAATTGCTGATGGAGGCCGATGCCAATTCCCGAGTGGTCGCCAGGCGGCTGGAGATTTGTGCCTGCCTGCCAAAGAAGACTGCGGCGATTGCCATAATCAAGGCAATGACGAATGCGCCGGTAAGATAATAAGCGCGTTTGCGTAATTGTATGGCTGAATGGGTTTGTTCTTCGGCGCGTTGCTTTTCTGTATAAGCTAACTTTTGCGCGGCTTCTAATTCGCGTTGACGCTGTGCCTCACGCTCTGCGGCTTCGCGTTCGCCGGCTTCTACCGAAGCTGCCAGGAACTCAACTTCCAAAGCATTCATTTCATCATTGTGTGTTGAGTCCCATTCGCGTGCTTGCGCCAGCCGTGCGCCACGATAGAGCAAATCAGGATCATGATTCATCACGGACCAATCCTGCGCGGCTTCCGTTAATTGACGGTGCAGTCGAAGCCCTTCGCGATTTTCCTCCAGCCAGCCATGCAGCGTGGGCCATTCACGGATCAGTGCTTCGTGTGCCACTTCTGCTGCTGCTTCACTCGTTGTGATTAGTCGAGCGTCGGCAAGTGCCTTGAGAACAGCGTGTGTGGTAGCTGCTTCTTCAGGTTTCAAAATCAGCTCTTCAAATGTGGCGCGGCGGCGTGTATCCCCTGCCCCGGCGTCATCGCCCAATTCCGTTAAGCGCAGAAAGATTCGCCGGGCAATCGCCTGCTGTTCGTGCGTGAACTGATCGGCAAAGACTGCCTCGGCTGTTTCTGCAATAGCCCCACGCACACCACCGGAGGATGTGTAACCACTGAGGGTCATTGTGCGCCCGCGCCTTCTCTGCCAGGTTTCGTACAGTGCATGAGAGAGTAATGGCAGCGCGCCGGGTTCACGACCGACATCATGCAATAACAGATCAACCAGGCCTGGCTCGAACTCCCAACGACCGCGCTGAGCCGGCTCTTCAATAGCTCGCCTTAATTCTTCCTCATTCATCGCGCCGATATATTCCTGATGCGCAGCAAGCGCCTGGCGCAATCGCGGATAGTTCGCACAGGGGGCATAGAAGTCTGCGCGAAGCGTGATGACTACGATGACCGGACCGTCCGCTTCTGATGCAGCCGTGAGCAGGTTGCTGATAAATGCGGCGCGCTCCTCTTCCGAACGACACAAGGCGAACAACTCTTCGAACTGGTCAACGACCAGCATTAACCGTGAGCCGTTCATGGATTCCAAAATCCGCCTGGTAAAGAGTTGCAGACTACGCTCGTCTTGCGCCAGATCATCCATGAGGTTTGCCGTCGCAATGACAGAATTACTTTCCTGAGTTAATGTTGCAGCCAGGCTCTCCAACGGATGCGCAGTGGGCGTCAGGATATGAATCCGCCAATCGGTGGAAGCCTTACTCCAGCGCAGCGCAGAGACCAAACCCGCGCGCACGAGCGACGACTTGCCGCTCCCCGACGCGCCGACGACAGCCAAGAAACGCGTCTCGTGTAGAGATCGGGTGGAAGTCAGAGCAAGGACACGTTCGATCAGTTTCGCCGTGAGTGCTTCGCGCCCAACAAAAAAATCTGAATCCGATTCGTCAAAATAGCTCAAGCCTTTATAGGGTGATAGTCCTGTTGCAGGTGCATCTTCACGTCTCACATTGGCTGCAAGATCCAATAGGCGCGCGACTGCTTTCGGTTCCTCCTCCAGCCCCAGCGCGGAGACAAAGCGCGCCTCGATGGTCGGGATATCCGGCAGGCGTTCGTTCTGTTCGAGGCGGCTGATCTGGGTATTGCTGTATCCGACTTGGATCGCCAGTTCCATTTGCGTGATGCCCATGCGCCTTCGCAGAAAGCGCAGCAAATCACCAAAGGTCATAAATTTTTCGAGGGTGTTGGCAGGGATTGAAGTAGCCATATGTTTTCTTTCACGCCTTGCCTTATTCTATACAAAATCGGGCTTTTTGGAGGGATTTGTCAAATTCTGTCAAATCGCGGCAAAGTATGCAAATGGCTGGATGCTAGAGTGGGAGTACGAAAGACCGGCGCGCAACTTCGCAGGAAGAAAACCTGCTCTTTAGGCGCAACAATCAGCCGGTCAAAGAAGGAGATCAAAATGTTTACCAGTCGTTTGTACAACCTGATCGTTGTGGCTATGGTCGTCATCCTTGCCACTCAGCTTAGCAGCGTTGCAGTCGCCCCTGACGCCGGGCCAATCGAACACACCGCCACGGGCAAATATGAGGACAGATATGATCGTATGAACAACTCGTCAGGTACTGACGGCTCATCCTATGTGAGTAAATACGAGGACAGATACGACCGTATGAATGACTCCCTCGGTACAGATCCCTCATACATTGTGAGCAAACATGAAGATAGGTATGACTTCATGAATAACTTCCCAGGCACTAACCACTGATTTGAAACACAGGAAATCGAAATGTTTACCAATCGTTTGTTCATTCCGTTTGTCACAATTGCCTTATTGAGTGTAATCGTGATAAGAGGCATTGTCGTGGCTGCCCTTCCACATACGGAAGCAAGTGGAAATTTCATCACAACATCGACCACGATCCACCGCGTTACGGAGGATAAATTCAACGAGGTGATCGACTTGAGCAGTACGGTTACCTATACCGGTGCGCTCGAGGGGACATCCACTGTGGATGGCACTTTGACAGTTCGTCGCGATGGCAGCGGCAATTTCCAGGGTGTAGAGACCTTCAACGGATTCGTGAATGGAATTCCCGGAACGCTTCGTTTCAAACTGGCAGGAA
>DATHTH010000238.1:0-24123 GCA_035463495.1 Anaerolineales bacterium
CGTGATGAGAGTCAGCCAGGGCTGATTTTCATGTTTCAGCACAGACCGATCGTCAGGATCCACCACCTTGTTTGTCTGCACTTCAAAAATGTATCGTTCCCCATAAACATGGACAATAATTCTCTCGCCGTATCTCAACCGACTCAAATTGACAAACGGTCCGGGCAAGCCATTCGAGAGGTAGACATGACCTGTGAAGATGCTGTTCCCCATCCAGGAGGGAAATGCGCTGCCTTCCAGCCATCCAGCCTGCCTGCCCAGCCACGACACGTTCCAATTGCCATTCCTGAGAGGGACCCCGACGACGGGAATCTTCACACCCAGCGATGGGATTTCCAGCGCTACTTCACCGGCAGTCGAATACGTCTCCATGGGAAGATGATGTATGCTCGACACAACTCCTGGTGCAAAACCCGTATCGGGCAGTTCGGAAACACCACCGATATTCCCATCCGTCATGATCTGCAGTGACGCAGAGCCGGCATTGTTGAAGAGGCGGTCGGTGCCTGAAGCCGTGGCGAGGGAGACCTGGTTGGCACCCCCGGGCGGCTGTCCCTGAGCATTGACGCGGGTCAGCACTGTAATTACATATAAATCTGCTGGTGTGACTGTCCCAAAATTGATCGTGAAGGTATTCCCTGTAATGACAGGACTCAGGCCCGGGTTTGGCGAGATGGTGATCGAGATAATATCCAGGAAGGCCGGCTTGGTATCGGTGACGACTACATTGGCCGCGTTTACGTTTCCAGTGTTGCCCACCGTGATAGTGTACACGACCGCGCTTCCCACGGTTGCATTTGTCGGCGAACCAAACTTGGTGACGGCCGGATCGGCGATCATCGCCGACCCGCTGATTTGATCGCCGAAGTGAACGGTCGCTGGTGTGCCAGCGCTGAGAGTCAGGGCAACGGTGTTAAGCGTGGTGCTGATATAACCGGTCGGATCGATCTCTCTTACGGTATAGGATCCCGCCGCGAGGTTCGTGAAGCTATATGCCCCTGAAGACGCGGTGGTCGTTGTCCCAACGACCGCACCGCTGCTATTTCTGAGCTGGATGGTCACGCCGCTGAGAGGCGCCTCCCCGCCATCCTGAATACCGTTCCCATTGGCATCATCGAAGACGATCCCGCCGATGCTGGAGAGCGATGTGTTCGAGAGCCTGTAATCGCCGAAGTTGGCTGTAGCGGAGCCGCCTGCAATCACGCTGGTGGTCACTTCATTAGAGGTGGTGCTCACATAGCCAGCCGGCTCGATCTCCCGCACAAGATAATTCCCCGGTGAAATATTCGTGAAACTATACGAGCCGCCGGCTGTCGTGTTTGCAAACGCGATCAGCGTCGTTCCGGTGCTGTCGTAGAGCTCCACCCGAACGCCTGCAATGCCAGTCTCACCCGAACCCTGCGCTCCGTTGAGATCCGCGTCATGGAATACCACGCCGCTGATACTCGCAGGCGCGCCAACCGTCACAATTAGATCGGCAGTGGCGGTTCCCCCAGCGGAATCCCGCACGGAATAAGGAATGGTGGCAATTCCAGTAAAGTTGGCAGCGGGCGTAAAGGTCACCTCACCTGTGGCGGTATTTACGCTCCACTGGTTGCCGCTCGCATCGGTGAAGGCTGTCTGCTGGCCGCCAGTCGATGGATCCAGATCAATGGTGCTGGTCAGGATGCTGTTTCCGGGCCCGAACGCCGTGTCGTTGCCTGTGATGTCGGGCAGGGTGACCGGTGTGTTGAACGGCGTGGTAACACTGTCATCCTGGGCAGTCGGAGGCGTTGGGAGACTTGTAGCGGTACTTGTGGGCGTAGCCGTGGATGTCTGGGTAGGCGTATTTGTCGCAGTATTGGTCGGCGTATTCGTAGGTGTATCGGTGGGCGTGTTAGTAGCTGTGTTGGTGGGCGTGTCCGTCGGCGTGCTCGTAGCTGTCTGCGTGGGCGTGTTTGTAGGAGTGTCGGTGGGTGTGCTGGTGGCAGTATTTGTCGGAGTACCCGTCGGGGTGCTGGTGGTTGTCTGGGTCGGGGTGTTCGATGGCGTACTGGTAGCGGTATGGGTTGCGGTCTGCGTAGGCGTAGCGGTCGCGGACGGCGTGTTAGTGGGTGTGCCGGTAGCGGTATTTGTCGGGCTATTCGTGGGCGTGGCTGTATTCGTAGGAGTGGGGGTGGGTGCAAAGACGGAGACAGTTCCTGTGTTCGAGGTCACGCCTCCAGCGCTGGCAGCGGCACTGTTCGTGACCGAGCCTGCCGTCACATCCGCAGCCTGCACGGTGTACGTTGCCGTGCACGTGACAGACTCACCGGGATCCAGGAAATCGTCGAGATCGCCAATTGTGGTCAGCGCCGGGCAGGTCTCGTCTGTCGCTTTGTCATCCGCAACGCTGACGGGTCCAAGCAACGGCGCCGAGCCGGTGTTGGTCACGACAAAGCTGTAATGCAACACCTCGCCCGCGGAGACAAAAGACGTTTCGGCTACACTCTTATTAATGGTCAAGCCTGTTGTTGCGTACCGGGCTGAAGATGTATCCGTATAGGGAGCGCCGCTGTAGGTGCTGGAGACGCTCGCAGTGTTTGTAGTGGAGCCCGAAGCCACCGTGATGGGACCGACCACACAGGTGTCGATATGGTTGTCGTTGCCGGCTGCCGCGACAGGCAATGGGTTTGTCCAGGTGGAATTACACGTGGTCGCGGCCGAAGGCAGAGCCGGGTCCGAGACACTGACGGAAGTGAGGGGGACATCCCCGATATTTTCTACCGTAAACTGGTAATAGATGTTGGCCCCCGTGCTAACGGCCACAAACGAGGACCAGGGTCCCGATGCGCTTGTAGAAACCTGCTTGAGCAACCCGATGCCGGGGTTGGGCGCATTAACCGTCAGCGTATCGGACGCAGTATTCCCCGTCCCACTGTTGATGGAAGAGACCGCCCCACTGGTGTTGGCATACGTTCCCACACTCGCGGCTGTCACATTGACGGTCACAGTGCACGACCCGCCGGCGGAGATCGTGCCGCCGCTCAGGCTAACGCTGGTTCCATTTGCCACCGCTGTCACTGTTCCCCCTGTACACGTGGTTGCCGCTGCGGGGGATGCACTATTCTGCAGTCCAGAAGGATAGGTATCCGAGAATGCAATACCAGTGAGGGCATTGTTCAAGTTCGGGTTGGTAATTGTGAATGTTAGGGTGGAACTACCGCCCGCAAGGATCGGGTTGGGGGAAAACAGCTTGGAGATGCTAGGCGGCTGCAAGACGGTCAGTGAGGCGGACGCCACCCCGGTAGAGGCAGTGTTAATTCCTCCTTCTGTGGAAGAAACAAACCCGCTGATGTTCTCATAAATGCCCGAAGCGCCTACGGTCACTGCGACCGTAATATTGCACGTGGCACCTGCGGCGAGCGTGCCGCCGCTGAAGGAAATAGTCCGCGGGGCTGTGGTCGAGAGCGTCCCGCCGCATTGCGAAAATGATCCAGTGGAGACGCTCAGCCCGCTGGGGAGTGTGTCGGTGAAGCTGATGCCGCTTAAGGATAAGGCACTGTTGGGGTTTGTGAGGGTAAAAGTCAACGTAGAGGTCGCACCCGCCGCCACAGGATTAGGAGAAAAGGACTTGCTCAAGGTAGCGGAAGACGGGGCACCACATCCGGTGAACCTGATGTTATCAAGGCTCAGGTCTGCGCCTTTGCTTGGCGTGTTGGCACCCGTCCCGTACATTCGGAAATAAGTAATCCCCGATGTGCTGGTCTGGCCGGTGAAGTCGAAGGGACCGTAGTTCGCCCACGAAGTTGTGGATGTGAATGTGCTCTTCAACGTCCAGTTTGTTCCATCCGTGCTGAAATACACAGCGTCGTTGTTCGGTCCATTCGCTTTGCGCTGGGCCTCCAGTTGAAGATTGACCTGTGTATATTTGCTAGTATCGATGGCGAACTGAACGAAAGGATAGGTCGCTGGATTGATCGGACCCGCATTTGCCCAGCCATACGTCAGCATGGAAGGTGCAGGATTGCCCGATCCCGTATCGGCTTCTGCCACCGCTGAGCCCGGAGATGTGCCGCCTACACTGATGGCAGCTGTGGTTACATTCGTAGCCTGGATATTCGCCGCTGGAAAAGGCGGTGAGGCCCCGGAATATCCGGTAAAGGTCCACTGCGCCATCGACAATCCACAGACCGGCGCTGGGCCGGGCGGAGCGTTATTCACCGTCAGGGTGTCACTGGCCCTGTTCCCGGTATCCAGCGTACCGATAAACAGATTGTTAGATGTGTTGGTATAGGTTCCTGTTGCAGGGGCGGTGACATTGACCTTAATGGTACAGGTGCTATTCGCCGCGATACTGCCATTCGAAAAGGAGATGCTGGATGCACCGGCTGTGGGTGCAAATGTCGGCGCACCGCAGCCTGTCGTGGATGCACCCGGCGTGCTTGCCACGACCATCGCGCCCGGCGAGGTCGGCAGGCTATCGGTGAAGTTCAGGCCGCTGAACGAGGAAGGCGTCGGGTTGGTGATCGTGAAAGTCAGGGTGGAGACGCCGCCCACGTTGGTGGGATCGGGGCTGAAGTTCTTGGCGATTGTCACTGCCGATGGATCGAGCACGTAGGCATAACGTGTTGAGACGCCAAAGTCTGAGTTATAGTGAAAGCTGCTCCCCGAAAAATCGTAGATCAATGTACCGAGCGGCTCGGGGTTGCTCGCGCCGACACTGAGAATTTTCACCTGATAGGTAACCGTGACTCCGCCGCCTGCCTTCCCCACACTGTTGCAGGCGCGGTAATTCGGACTGTTCGGGTTGTTTTCCCAGACGCATGCATCGCCATAGAGCCTGTCGTAAGGCGGGGACATCGTCGGGGACGATTCCGCAGTATAGGTGGTATTAACAGAGAGGATTTGAAATACAGTGTTTGGGATATTAATAAAACTCTCGATCTGTTCATATCCCTGCGTTGCCGTGGCGCCCACCAGACGAATGAAATAGGTATTCCCGACCACGAGGGTCATCGTCCCCCCATTCGGGACGGAGGCGAGAGTCCCGACCGTCGTGCCATACTGCACATCGGAAACCGTGTTGCGATTCTGTGAGATCAAATGCTCCACATACAGCTCGCGCGGCCTAGGCGTGCTTAGTATGCCCAGAAAGTCCGCGGTAGCCGTAATGTAATAGCGCCGGGTATGGTCATAGGCAGCCGCATTTCGCGTCACGGTGACTTCATAGTAAAAATCGGTACATTGTCCTGCAGCCAGAGTAGGAATGGAAAGAGTCGACAGCGACGCCGACCGTAGATTGATATAAGGATCTGCACTTTCCCATACGAATGTAGAGACCACGTTTGTGGCAATCGTATCCCCCGTATTACACACCCTTGCCCCCACCGGAAAATTGTTCGGACCCACATTCACATTATTGCTATCGAGCCCGATGATATTCCACGTGATCGGGCTGATCGTGAGCACAGGCGCAGCAGAAACTATTTGTTGTGGTCGAAAGGAAGAGGCAACGACACCGATGATTAAGAGACTAAGCAGGGCAATACGCAGGACAATAAAGGCGCGGCGGCTCATGAAGGGGTTCCTCTTCAGTCATTGCATTCAACAAAATGCAAAGGGGCAAAAGGAATTCTATGGGCTGGCAGAAGAAGCGTCAATCTCCATTAATAACAGTTTTGTTAGTTTAAAGCTGCATTTTGAGCCGCGGTTCGCCCAAAACAGAAGATGCAAATGAAAATTCAAGGCAGACTCCTTGCTCCACCCTAACTTGCCCAGCTATCGTTGTTTTTCCGGTTCATATATTTGGCGGCGATCTCCGAGATCTGTTGACTAAAATATCGCTTTCCCGTGGAAAGTGCGCGGATGGCAGCCAGCAGGTCCCTGGCAATCGCGTCTTTGAGCACAAAGCCTACCGCGCCCACTTCCAGGGCGCGTTGCACATACTCTGGATTGTCCAGGATGGAGAGCATCACCACGCGGGTAAACTGGCAATGCTGACGGATTTGCCGGGTGGCTTCGATGCCGTCCATAACCGGCATCGAAATATCCACAACCGCGACATCCGGACAGTGTTTGCGGGCCTCGCTAATTGCTTCCACTCCGTTCGACGCCGTGGCAATCACCTCTATATCTTCGCTTGATTCAAGCATAAATCTCAGGCTCTTACGAAGATTCACATGGTCGTCCACGAGAAGAACAGTGATCATTCAAGCTCCAATTGGTCTGTGTTCCATGATGGTTTGCAACACAGTCATCTTTCCTCCAGAGTCTCGCTTTGGGAGCTGCGTTTCATACCCCGGCTGCGTCCTGGATAACAACAAATGCCGAGATAGTATACGTGATTCAGTGCTTACCCTATAGTAGGGGAATCATCCATGCCACGGGTATTGACTTTCCCCGCTGTTGCTGCCATACTGAGGTTGTAAGTTGTCCTCCATAGATTGTAAGAAGAAACGGAATACTAAATGGAAAGATCGGATTCATATGCTGCGGTTGAGGAAATGATCGACCGAGGGGAGATCATGCTCTCTGACCTGGAGCATCTGTTAGAGGCACTTCACAGGCAGGAACGTATCAGTCCCGCCGAGCGTGAAGCCTTGCTCGAGGTTGCCTGGACGAAAAGCGTTCAGACCCTGCCTCCGAACTGATTCAACCTGGCATCCAACTCTATGCGGATTGGCTATCTATAAAAGACCAGTGCGTAGACGACACAGACGGCGAGTACTCGCCGTCTGTATTCTTTAACGGGCAGACACTCACCCATTCCTGAGGCGAATACGCACGGCATTTGACATCGCCTAACAGTTCGGTTATCCTTTCTTCGTCCGGGCAGGCCCGGCGCGGCAGAGCCTTCCCAACCCCGCCAGGGTCGAGAGACAGCAACGGTACGGAAGTGTCTCTGGGTGCCGCCGGTCACCTGCCCGGGCATCTTTCTATGACCGCAACCCGCTGGTTTTTCATTGTCCTCGCCCTCCTTGCGGGCATCGCCCTCGGGATCGCCTACGGCCGGTACCTCGCCCCCGTCGAGCATGTAGACCTCACCCCGGATACCCTGCGCCCTGATTTCAAAACCGATTATGTATTGATGACCGCCGAAGCCTATCGGACCGAACAGGACCCAGGCATGGCCGCGCGCCGGTTAGCAATATTTGGCGCCAGGTCCCCGGCTTCGATTGCCGCGGATGGGCTTGCCTATGCCCGCGCAAACGGATTTTCTGATACGGATATCGCGGTGATCCAGGAGCTTGTCACTGCTATGCAAGCCTGGAGCGGGATCGCCCCATGAGAGGCTCCCTCTGGGCGGTCCTCCTTGCGCTGCTCGTAGGCGCCGGTCTGGGCGTCGCTTATACCTGGGTGCTCGCGCCGCGCTCCATCACTGACGCATCCCCCCTTTCGCTGCGTGATGATTTTAAAGATCAGTATCGCGCCGCCATTGCCGCGGCGTATGCCGCCACCGGCAACCTGCCGCGCGCTCAGGCACGGCTAACCCTGGTGGGCGACCCCGATCCGGTGCAAGCGTTGAACGCCCAGGCGCAGCGCATGCGGGCTGGCTCCGCCGGAGGGGGCTTCGGACACGCCGATCAGGTCGCTGCCCTTGCCTCCGCCCTGAATGGCGATTCCAGTGGGGCTCCAGTTCGGACGCTGACCCCCGAAACAGAGGAGCCGGTTGCTATCGAACGGACTGCGACTGTTAATCCGCTGGAGCTTACAGACGAGGTCATCTCGGATGAAACTCCGGCAGAACCCGAAACAGGCGAGATCGTCGAGACCCTGCCCGCGGAGACGCTGATCCCTCCGACCCCGCGCCCTGCGCACACGTTTACGCCAGAGCCCGGCGAGCCATTCGCGCTGGTAGGTGAAGAAACGGTCTGCGACCCGAACCTGCCGGATGGACTGCTGCAAGTGCTGGTGCTCAATCGCAGCCGCAGACAGCTGCCCGGCATCGAGATCCTCATCACCTGGGACAGCGGCAGCGAGCGCTTCTTCACAGGTCTCAAACCGGAGCTCGGCAACGGCTACGCAGATTATCTGATGAGCCCGAGCAATATCTACACCGTCCAGCTGGCGAGCGGCAGCGACGTGGCGCTCGGCCTCACCTCCCCCACTTGCCAAAACCCCGACGGCGAAACCTTCTCCGGCAGCATCAAGCTGACGTTTCAACAGCCTTAAGTTTTCACGCAGTATCGTTAAACAAAACCAGCCGCAGACTTTGGTCTGCGGCTGGTTTTGTTTCGCTGTGTATCACTTACGGCATCGGGTTGTTGTTCGCCCAGTCGGCGCCTAACCGCACCTCGACGTCTACCGATGAGGCGGGGTCGGGCTGGATCCAGATCTGGTTGGCGGAGCTCACTCCAAATAGGGACTGCAAGTATTTCAAAGTATAGAGTTTCGGCTTATACAGAACCAGTATTGTCCCATCATAGGCGCGATCGGCGGGTCCCGCTTCGGTCACCTGCACGCCCTGAGAGAGCAGGAAGTTCCCGGTGGTGTTCTCCAGGCCTCCTGAAAAGGTGCCATTCAAGACACGAACAGTGGCTGCATCTGCCTGTGCCAATGCCAACGGATCATTGTTCGCAGCCAGCGGGCTCAAGGCGCCGCCGGAAGTAAAGACCTGGTCGCGCAGTTCACGGATCTTATCTGGCAACGGCTTCATTACGGCGGCGTCCTGCCCGCCGAGTACCGTATTCTCCAGAGCCACCATGCTGTAATCGATGGCGCCGGTCTTGATACTCTCCACGGGGATATCCCGTGCCAGCACGCCCAGCTGGACAGCCGTATCGAAGGGCATGTTGGTATCGATGCCGGCGGAGAGCTCGTTATAGAATTGCTGCGCTTTACTGACCAAGACCGGGAAGTTCTCCGGGCTGAGCACCTTCTCACGGATCGCCAGGATCAGCTTTTGCTGGCGCTGGGCGCGGGCGATGTCGCCCTCTTTGTCCTTCCGGAAGCGCGCGTACGCCAGCGCTCGCTCGCCGTCCAACGGGCGCATGCCGCAGCAGGTCAGCTTGATCTTGTCCTTGCCGGTGCCGACAGGGTCCAGCCGGAGCTCCTCGTCGTTGTAGATCTCCACGCCGCCGATCAGATTGATGAACTCGACGAAGGTGTAAAAATCCACTTGAGCATAATACTGGATGGGCACTCCCAGAAACTGCTCCACGGTCTTGCGGGCAAGCTCGGGCCCGCCGCCGGGTAGGCGGCTGCCTTCGCCGGAGGAATAGGCAGTGTTGATACGGCTATAGCCGAAGCCAGGGACGTTGACCCACATATCACGCGGGATGGACAACATGCCGGCTGTCTTCGTGAGAGGATCGATCGTGAGCACGATCATTGTGTCGGAGCGGGGCGCGCCTTCGTTGGCGACCCAGTCGCGGAAATCGAGCCCGATGATCAAAACGCTGATTCGGCTCGCTCCATCCCAGGCAGGCGGCAGGTCGCTTTCAGGGATCGACACCGGAGGGGCGGGCAATTCTGCCACGCTGGGCACCGGCGTGCCCTCCGTGTTCGTAATCTCAGGACCGTTCAACCCGGCAGAGACCGTGCCGCAGTTCGAAGGCGGCGAGCCGGGTAGCGGCGTGATGGTCCAGCAGGTAACCAGCCCGCGCACAAAGAGAAATCCGCCAACCGCGAGAAGAAGCCCTACGACGATCAGAACGATCTGTGCGATGGATGGGCGACCCCACTTCATGTTTTTGAGAAAATCCAATCTATTCATACGGGTTTTATATATACCATATTCAGACCGAGACGGTCCAAGCCTTCCTTTGCCCAGTGCTGAAGCAGGGCTGAGTCTTCCTCCATGACCTTCATCATGACCGGGATGGCGCGGTGATCGCGGATCTCCGCCAGCGCCCGCAGGGCATGGATGCGCGCCGACTGCCCCGAGGCTTTCACCTCCTCGATCAGGACGGGTACCGCAGCTTTTCCGATCTTGACCAGCGCGTTGACCGCCAGGCTGCTCACCATCGAATCCTCGTCACGCAGAGCCTTGACGAGAGACTCAACCGCGCTTTCATCGGGCTTGATCGCCAGCCCCAACGCCGCGCACTGGCGCACTTCGCGGGCAGGGTCGCTCAAAAACGGCACTAACCACCCAGCCTGCGCGTGTGGCGATTGCGCCAGGACACGTAATGCCCACCAGCGGTGATCGCTCTCGGGCGAGCGGGTCAGGTCCAGTAACGCGGGAAGCACAGCCTCCCCCAGCTCGATCAGAGCCGGGACAGCTTTTTCTGCGCGGGCTTCATTCCCGCTGGTGAGGTCGTTCAACAAATTCTGTGCAGACACGTTACTTCGCAGGGGGAGGAACCGGCAGCTCACCTTCAGCAGTATTGACCCACTTATCGCCCTCTTCGATCAGCATGACCGGGATATCGTCAACGATGGGATATTTGCGGCCGCAATCCTTGCAGATGAACCAGGCGTCTTTGTGCAGGTTGAGCTCGCCCCCCGTCGTACGGACACAGTTCGGACAGCGCAAAATTTCAATCAGGGTTTCGCTAATCATACGTTCTCCGTTTCAGGCAAGAGAAAATTGTACCATGCGAAGATTTCTCCGCAGCGGAGTGCCAAGAAATCTTCGCTAGCCAGAGGGTCCCCGGCACAGATTCTTTTCGTCCGCCAGCCGCTCAGGATTCTTGGAGTCTGGACCATACTGGCAGATCGCCTGCCAGGGCTCGTAGTGGGTCCTGACGGTATCCTGGAAGTAGACGGCGCCATTCTTCCAGACGGTTCGTGTCACATCGACATCGGCGCCGTTTGCCGCCCAGTCCACCTGCTCCATCTCATTCTTGCTCAGCTCGGGGTTCTCTTCGAAGATGGGAGCCGGGGCAGGCGTCACGTTCACAGGACCGGTCGTATCCCACGTGACCGAGCGCCCGTCGGACGTGGAATAGAACTTCCACTCGAGCGTGCGGGCGCTGACGTTCACATAGGTTTCCATCAAGATCCAGTAGGGCGAGTCATTTGTAAATTTGAAATCCACGAGCGGGAAGTACACCGTGGCATCCAGGCCTGCCAGCCTGGGGTCGATGCCGCCGCTGGCAGTCTGCTCATAATAAGAAACGCGGTAGGCATGCGGAGTCCGCTCTACGATGGGAAAGCCCGCATTGAACACGGCGCGGAAGAGAGTCGTGCTGACCTGACACACGCCGCCTCCTACGCCCTTGATCGTCCGCCCGCCGTAAATGATCATGGCTTCGGCAAAACCGTTATCCAGGCTCACATCTCCCAGGTGGGCGCCCATGGAGAATGTCTCACCGGGAGCGACCAGGACGCCATGATACTGCCGGGCAGCTGCCTCGATGTTTTGGATCCTTGCTGCGGAAGAGCCATAAAAATAGGAAGTCTCCGACCAGATCAGCTGCGTGATACCCAGCTCCTGGCCGGTGGCTGTGGCGGCGACGCGCGGCTGGTCTTCATTGATGACAAGGGCAGCCGTGTGCTCGCCGCGTCCCACGGCTTCGTTAATCGCCTGCACACTGGCGTCGACATCCAGCGAGCGCCCCACTTTTGAATCTTCCATCACGTCCAGTAATCCGGTCGTGTCATTGAAGATAAACTTGGCATCCGACGGCAGGCGGTCCACCTGGCTCTTGACCGGCACCAGCAGGTCGCGCAGCGCCCTCGGACTCAATGCAACCTGCACACCGGTCTGGTCGCCGTTCTGGACGCGCTGGACAGTCAGCATATTCGCCAGCACTTCGGGGTTGTAGATAAAGGGACCTGCGTCGCCCGGGGCGGCATTCGGAATGGCGATGGTGAGCGGCTGGCTGAGGATCTGTCTGGCAGTCTCTGCCTGGGCGCTCACATCCAGGATCTGTGGATGGATCTCCTGCACCACCAGCGGCACTTCACCGTCGGTGAACGTCTGCAAATGCGCGGTCAGATAAATCAACGTGGCTTCAAGCTTGAGCTCCCGTCCCACCTGACCGGGTTTGGCGACCACATTCGTCCCCTCAAGGGTCAGGCTGGCTTCTGCCAGGGGCTGGTTGATCTGCTGCGCGATCTGGGTCAGAAAATGGTGCGCAACCCGCTCATCGAAGACGATGACCGGGGAAACGCTCACCCCGCCGCCCGCGGCGCGGATCTGCCCACTCAAGGCCCCGAATAGGCCGCCGCTTCTGCCCAGTTTGTACGCCGTCTGCGCGCTGGAGGAGGGATCGAAGACCATGCCTAATTGCGCGGGGCTGGCGACCCAGGCTTTCTCGCCATCTTTGAACAGGACCTTCCCGGAAATCGGGTAGGATAGGCTCTGGTTGAGCTTGACGGCCGCATCTGATGGGCGCAGCCCGGAAAGCTCCACCCCCGCGACGGAAACACCCGGGAAGATGCGCCCCGCATATAAGAGCTGGTAGCCCAGCACCCAGGCGATGATGACGCCAAGGAAGAGAGTCACCCCGCTGACAAACGCGGCTACAACCTGTGGAAACACCGGCAGCCGTTTATATGGATAAGAAATAGTAGCCATGATCCAAAATTATACCTGCTAAGCAAACCCGAACATGAATAGAGATGAGCGCCCGATTAAGACGGCTCGATGAAATCATTTGTTCCCGCCCAACTTCAATCCTGGAAGGAGCATAGGTGTCATGGATTTGTAACGGGCATACTCCTGCCCGAAGAGCCGCAGCAGCTTCCGTTCCTCGAAAATAGCCCCTATCAGGATATAGATGGTCAGCGCGACGTAGACGATAAAAGAGTTTATTGTCATGGATGGGGAGAGCCACAGCGCCACTAAGCCAAACGTATACAGGGGATGGCGGACAAAGCGATACAAGCCGCCTGTGACCAGGCGCCCCGGCTTCTCTTCCTCGAATAATTGCCGCAAACCCGCAAAAGAGAGGGCATCCGTTTGAAGCACTGCCGCCAGAAGGAGAAGGGCAGAAAGCCCCTGCCCCGCCAGCATCAGAAATCTCCACGGCGCAGGGACGTGATAGAGAGGCTGATCCGGCAGAGTTACCATGAGATAAAGCACCGGCAGAAAACTGACGGTGGCAAAGAGGTTATACAACAAACGATAGAAGCTCATGAATCGATCGCCCAGGGCGCGACGAAGAATTTCCTTGAACTCAAGCGAGGCAAGCAACGAATGGACAATGCCCCACAGGGCGATGACGATGATCAGCCAGAACATGATGCTCCTGTAATAACTATCATTGCCAGGCCCGAAGGGCGAAGCAATCTCCTCTTTCTTTCGCCCTGGTTAAGAGGCTCCTAGGATCTTAATCCTTCTTGCCGCATGCCGGACTTATTCCGCACCAAAAGCCGGCAACTCAAATGTGTCCGCGCCCGATTTTATGATGTAATACGGTATCCAGGCGACACCAAAGAGCTTGACGAAGATATCGGTCTTCTTCGGCGTGATGGTCACTTCGGTCACTTCATTGACAAGCCTGCCCCAGCGATCGTTGATCTCGGCACTAATCTCTTCGCGGCGCTTTTCTACTTCCTCGATTTGCCGCTTGAATTCCTTGATCGCCTCTACGGATTCTTCCACGTCTGCCCTTGCCTGCTGCGTCATCCGTCGCTTGGTGAGCGAGGAGGAAAGTCGCGAAGCTTTTCGGCGCCCGCCAAACAGACCGGTGATATTTTCAAGGTGCGTCCCGGCTTCTTCCACTTTACGGCTGGATAGCTCATCCTCATCTTTGACGAGCTCGCGTTCTTCCCGCGTCAGCTTATCCTCAAGACTCTTCAGCTGGCGGTCCAGCGGCGCGGTCTTCTTGGCGATCTCGGCGTCGCGCGCATCCCGGGCGGCATCCGCGCAGGCACTCATAAACTCTGCCGGGCTGACGTCGGGACCCGCAAAGACCTTAAGCGCCTGGTTGACGCGCGCCTTGACGCTGGAATTACGGTAGACCCAGTCCGTGAAGTCTTTCTGGAGTGCAGTCATCAGCTTAACATCGTTCAGGGGTGCATCGATCGAGCTGAAACGCGTGCCAGGCCCCGGAGAGGTCTCGATGGCATCCAGCACATTACCGTTCAGCGGGTGGTCCTCCCAGCGCACCGAGCCTCGTTGCTCAGGCGACCTCACCAGGGCGCTGCGGATGATCTCGCTGTCCACGCCGTGTTTGCGGTCGAGAACATGCACATCAGCGGAGGCGATCAGGGCGGGCCGGTAGATCACGCCGTCGATCATCACATCGGCAGGCATGGCACGCTGCGCGGCAGAGAACGCCTCGGGCAGGCTGTAGTTTTGCGGCAGGAAGTACTCACGGATCCAGGCTGGGACGGGGGGCTTGGTGCTGGACGATTGAACGTTGGCAGTGGGCGGCTGTGGACGGGCAGACGCGGCACTCGGTGGCGAGGCAGGCGCCATCACGGGAGCCATGACCGGCTGGCTGGCTGCCACGCTGCCTACACCCGCAAGCTGGTTCAAGTCTTTGATTCGGTGTCGCGTCAGAGGTCCGGCCAGGAAGTTCATCGTCCAGCGGGTCTGGAACACTCTTGGCTGCGGAGCATGAATGTTGTGCAATACAAAGACGCGCTTGCCCAGGGACGAGATCAGCTTATCAAAGACCGTGCGCGGGACCGCGCCTGAAGCGCTCTCCAACCCGTCCAATAGCCTGCTCTTGTCCTGTTCCGTCTGCAGCTTGCCGATGAACCAGGTGCCCGCGTTGGAAAGCGCCTTGTAATCCACATCGACGGGATTCTGCGTCGCGAGCAACAGCCCGAGACCGAAGGCGCGTGCATTCTTTAACATTCTCAGGATCGGGAATTTCGAGGGAGGGTTACGCAGAGGCGGCAGGTATCCGAAGATCTCATCCATGTAGAGCAGCGCCCGCAATGAAGTCGCGCCGCTCTGCGTGCGCATCCATGTCTCGACCGCAGAGAGCAGCAGCGTGACGAAGAACATTCGCTCCGTGTCCGGGAGATGCGCCAGATAGAAAATATTGTGACGCGGGCGGCCATCTTCGGCGTAGAGCATGGACCCGATGTTGAGTGACTGCCCCTCCCGCCAGGTCTCGAACGCCGGCGCAGCCAGGATATTGTTCAGGACCAGGGAAAGCTCCATGCGGTCTTTTTGCGGAAAGAGGGTCTCGACCGGCAGCGCTCCCAGTTTCTCAAACGGTGGATTCTGGACTTGCACCACCAGCTCTGCCAGCTCTATATCTTTGCCCTGACTCCACTCGTTTTCGAAAATATTCGAAAGCAAAATGTGCTCGCGCGAGCGCAGCGGATCGATATCCGCGTAACCCACCAGCCCCAACAGGGCTGTGACCGTGCTGGCAATTTTCTCACGCAACACTTCGCGATTTTCGTTCCAGGGGATCTCCGGCGCCGCCAGCGACGACAGGACGCTGACCGGGATGCCGGCATCGGAGCCCGGTGTAAAGACAGTAAACTGCGCGGCATTCTTGAGAGCCAGGATGCGTTCCTGGGGGATATCCCACTGTTTCAAACCCTCGCGCCAGGATGCCGCTGCGTCAGTTGCCACTAACTCCAGGCTTTTGCCCGCCCGCCGCGCCAGGTCGGCGTCGATCCAGGGCTGAAAATTTTGCGGCGCCAGATCGGGAAAATGCAGCAACAGGTTCGTCAGATCACCTTTGGGATCGATGATGATGGCAGGGATGCCTTTCAGCGCGGCCTCTTCCAGAAGGACAACACATAGACCCGTCTTGCCGGAACCGGTCATGCCCGTCACCACTGCGTGCGTGGTCAGGTCGGCGGGGTCGTAAAATATTTTCTCGTCTGTTACAGCCTGTTGGTGGGGATCGTACGCGCGTCCAATATAAAAGTTCGAGTCGGTCATAGGGCGTCTCTCTTTAGCATCTGCCATGCGAAGGTTTTGATTGGCTGACGTAGACACAGTAACGAAACCTTTGCACGGCTTTTTGTTTTTAGAACGAACGTGCTAGCCTAATGTACTCTATTTTATAACATCTTACAAGCGCTTAAAAAAAGCTCTCGCCAGCGGCGAGAGAGGGATAGATCAAACTCCGTTTGAGAGAAGAATCAGGTGGGTGGATTATCCAGCCGGATGCCGTGCCCGCGCACCGTGTCGATGTACTGATGGGTTGGATCGAGGGCAGCCAGACGATCGCGCAGCCGGCGGATCAGGGCATCCAGAGCCTGGTCTGAGACACCGGCTGCCTGCTCATCTCCCCAGACGGTGGAAACCAGATCGGGCCGGCTCACGACCTGTCCGTGGCTTTCATACAGAAGCCAGAGCAGCTTGAACTGCTGCGCCGAAAGAGGTGGCACCAGCTGCTGCTGGTTCACCCAGACACGGCGTGACTTCTGATCCATCATCAGGCGTCCCGGTTGGCTCACACCTTCAAGCAAGGGCATGGTGGCATCCGATATCAGGAAAAGGAATTGCTGCGCCATGGCAACGGAAACAAGGTCGCCATCCTGCAGGACGACCGGGGCGGTCAGCGGCATGCCGTTGTGATGCGTTCCATTCTTGCTCCCCAGGTCTTCCAGAATCACTCCTTCCGGGGTTGGGGTCAGGCGCGCATGGAAGCGCGAGATCTGACGATCGGCAACTACCACATCGCAGGAGGATTCGCGTCCCAATACTAACGTTTGACTTAACTGCCAGCGTTGGCCTTTGAGTGGACCTTCCTGAGCAACCAGCAGAGGATATTCTTCCTGCGTTTTGTTCATGAGGCTCTCATGTATTTGATGAGATTCTGATTTCAAGAATATTCCATAAGATGTCATTTTCGTAGGGAAGATGACATGATGAAGTTGAGGTGCGCCAATTTTCTTTTAGAGGGTCGTTCAACGGAGTAGATTATAATACTATAGCATAAAGACGCGTTTCTGTGCAGAACTACGCCGAAACAGCTTTGCCAGGAACGCAGCCAGGGTCAGTATGATCATCGTCATAACGCCATAAGGAGGTTCGTTGCTCCCACCCCTCAAGACCGGGGAGGTATTGCGCGGCCGTTATAAGATCCGCGACCGGATCGGTCAGGGCGGGATGGGTTCTATATATCTCGCCGATGACACCCGGCTCAAGGGCCGCCAATGCGCATTGAAGGAAGTCGAATACGACCGTGCCCTCCCGGAAGACGTCCGAGGCGAAGCCCGCGAGCAGTTTTTGCGTGAGGCTACGATCCTCGCGCGCCTTGATCATCCAAACCTACCGAAAGTCTCCGATTTCTTCTCCAACGGGCCGCGTGATTACCTGGTGATGGACTATGTGCCCGGCGACGATCTGCGTACACTCCTGCTCGAGGCGCGCCGCAAGAAGTATTTTCTGAAGGAAAGGGATGTGCTTTCCTGGGCGGACCAGGTTGCCAATGCGCTCACCTTCCTGCACAGCCAGGAGCCGGCGATCGTCCACCGCGATATCAAGCCCAGCAATATCAAGCTCATGCCGCACGGCCTGATCAAGCTGGTGGATTTCGGCCTGGTCAAAATCCTGGCACCCGAGGAAGTCACCATTACGATTATTCAGGGCCAGGGCACAGCCCTCTATACGCCGCTCGAGCAATACGGGGGCAGCGATGTTCACACTGATATCCGCTCTGATATTTATTCCTTCGGAGCCACGCTTTACCACCTGCTCACCAATGAGCCTCCGGCAGATGCACGCAAGCGCTTCCTCCAGCCGGACAGCTTGATCCCCCTGCGCCAGATCAACCCTGCTATCTCATCACGCACCGAGAGGGCGATCCTGTGGGGAATGTCTCTCCACCCGGATGAACGCCCGCACACCGTCAACGACTTCCGGCAGGCATTGCTGGGATACAAAGAAGCCCCCACACTTCCGATCGCCGTACAACGCGCCCGTCCCCAACCGGTCTCAGACTATCTGGCGCAGACACCTGAAGCCACGCTCGCCTGGAGCGCCGCGGTCTTGTTTCTCGTCAGTCTGCTTGCGACCCTGGTGCGCTGAACACCTGCATCCAGAGCCAGGCCCCCATCGAGCCAATTAACTGTCCGGCAAAGGTCAACACAAGCACGCCGAACGCGCCGCCCGAGGAAGCAATCCAATCCGCAGCGCCGGGGAAATCGAGCGCAAGATAATTGTAGGCTGCCAAACCGCCGAGAAAGACACATAACGCCCAGCGTAATCCCCAGCGTGGGGACACGAGTCTGCTCATCGCCCAGAATGTGAGGATCCCGCCGCCGACGACTGCTATCATCACGATCAGCCACATCCCGACCCGTGGGCGACCATCCAGTGTAATGAGCTCATCTTCCTCAGGAAGAGGAGTTGGCGTCACTGTGGGGCTGGGCGTTATCGTTGGACTAGGCTGCGGCACGACGATTGTCGCCGCCGCGCCCTCGTTGGAGGGATCTAACTGTATCTGGATCGCGCCGGATAAAATGGCCGGCTCGCTGATGGCGCGGATTTCGACGCGGCCCGCCCGGTTAATGGGGAAGGAAGCCCGGGCGATCCCGTCCACTGTCGTGGAAATGATTTCCTGTGGAATCTCCCCACTTTCATCGACGGTGGTCATGATGAAAGTGACCGGGGTTCCATCTGGGACGATATGCTGGTTCTGGTCAAAAATCGGACCTGCTCGAACGTCGATGCTATCGCCGATTCGATACAGTGGAATTTCTGTCTGTGTGGGAGTCACGATTGCCGTAGGCGTTTCCGCTGGCGCAGTTTCAGGGGCCGGAGCCGGCGGGCTTGTCGGAGTAACCTCCACCGGCTCGTCCAGCGCAAGTGGAATGATCTGGTTCGGATCCGGGGAGGTGGCCACACGCAGGTCGTATGCCACAGCGGGGATGGAGACCGGAGATGCGCCCTGCAAGTTGATTTGCTGGAAAAGCAATCTCGCCGCAACATCGATAAAGGCCGGCTGCTTGCTGTACAGCCCGTAGTACGCCCTCAACCACGACACATCGGTAGGATCCAGGTAGTAAGGCGCTGTGAATGAAAACAGGATCACATTCTTGTTACGCAGCAGGTTGGGACGCTCCGAGAAAAAACGCCGCAACAGGGTGATCTGCCCGTTGCTGACATCGCTTAGCGAGATGACGATCCAGTTTGCGCGCTCCAGCACCCCTTCAATATCTGTCTCCGTCTCATCATTGAGCATCAGCTCGAGCTCGCTGAATGGAAACGAGTTGAGCCGGCTTGTGAAGACCTGTCCGCTTCCACTGGGACCGTACAACCGCAGCACTTCGCTCTGCAGTGCGTCGACGGCAAACTCCTCCTGCCATAAGCAGGTAACGCACTGCTTATACATGGACGTATCGGTTAAAAATGTGATCCGATCATTCTGGTTAGGAGGTGCGGGCAATAAGGTATTGAGTTCCTGCGGATCGGGATTGATCAACGTTGCCGCGCTGCGCGCCACTTCGAAGCTGAGGTCCTGGGAGGAGCCGATCCCTGCCAGCCCACTCTCGGGGACAAGCACATCCGAAAGCACGAAGTCCTCGTACATCTCGAATTTTTGAACGAGGATCCTCAAGGCGGCTGCATCCACACGTTGTGCAAACGTGCGGTCGGCACGGTATTCCTGTGTGAAAAAATCCAGGACCCGTAAGGTGGCGGCATAGGTGTTGTCTTCGGCGATATCGTCAGCGGTGATATTGCCCAGGTAGAGTAAATCATTGCCAGCCAGAAATGCATCCCGTGCCACCAGACGAGGTGAAAAATTCTCCCCGCTCTGGGAATAAAAACTTCGGACCGCCTGGCTGCCGAGAGCATCGCTGACGATGAACCCGCCATTGGCGCGCCAGGTAACGAACTCAGGCAAGCGAACGAGGGTCGAAAGGGCTGCTTCGTCCAGGCTGACCGGGCGAGTGGTCGCGCGGATATTGCCCTGAAACCCCTGGTAACGAATGTGAGATACCAGCAAGCCATCTACCAGCTCGGCGGGTTCGCTGGTGTTGGTCACCCGGAAAAAAGGACGCAGATCGACTTGCTGCAACTGATCAAGCGACTTCCGGACAATCGCCACTTCCTCTTCCGGGGAGCGGTCTGAAGCGCCGCGACCGGGGAAATGCTTGGCAACCACCACCATCCGCTCGTCACTTCCGTTATGCAGACCCGCGATATAAGCGCTTCCCATCTCGCCCACCCAGAACGGGTCACCTCCGAAGACACGCGGTCCCAGGTCGATGCGGGCGGACGGATTAGGCGACTCGACCACATCGAGCGAAGGTCCTAAGAATAGATTAATTCCAAGTCGGCTTAGCTCACTACCAACCACCGCACCTACCTGTTCGGCAAGCTCCGGCCTCCAGGTGGCGCCGATCGCCATCAGGTTGGGAACCGGCGTCAGCCCGCTGAGGATCTGATCGTAGGGCGTCCCACCACCCTCCTGAGAGACTCCTACGAACAAAGGCACATAAACGTTCTCGCCTGCCGGCGCGTTCGGTCCGGAAGGCGATGTTTCCGCCTCAACGGCCTGGAGATCGGTGATAAGCTGGTGAGTGCTCGCAATGGTATCGGGCTCGGGTAAAAAATTATCGTTCGCCGCCAGCAGCACCACACCTCCCACGTGACGATTGGAAATCAGATCGTAGACCTGAGTTTGATCGTGGGTGTCGGTTCCCTGAAAGGTCACCAGGAATAGCTGTCCGACCCGCTCTTCCGGCGTCATCGAAGCCAGCAGGGCTTGTGCTTTTGCAGCCGGGGAATCGGTTTGCGCCCGGACAACCGGCAGCGGCACAAGAATACTCCCGAGAACTGCCAGCAGGAGAAACCAGTGGGCAACCCGCCCCCACCGCCCGCTTCCTATGTTCACCCCTCGTCTCATTTTGTTTCCCCTTTGACCTGCACCGCCAGTTGCGGATCGTCGGTAAAGATGGCATCGACATGCCATTGGAATAAGCGGCGCATATCTTCCGCCGCATTGACCGTCCAGACGTGAACGCGCCGTTTCAAGCGATGGACGCGCTGGACCTGCTGCGGGGTCACATCATCGAGATAGGGGTGCAGTGCCTCGTAGCGACCAAAGGCAAAGCCAAACGAACGTGCCCACGCGCCCAGCAGCCCATGAAACGCAAGCAGCCCACGCGGGACCTCGGGCAGGCAGGCGCGCGCCTTTGATAGATTTAAGGCAAAAAAGGAAGAAAACAGAATGCGTTCTTGCAAGCCAAATTCCCTGACCAGCCTGCAGACTGTCTCCACGAGCTGATCGCGCGGGGTCGTATAATTAGTTAGCTCCACATTGATAAAGGTGCGCCTGCCGACGGCGTCAAATACCTCTTCCAGGGTCGGGATTTTCGTGCCCCGGTATTGCTCCGAAAAGAAGCTGCCTGCATCCAACGATTTAAGCTGCGCCAGCGAAAGATCCTTTACGCGACCGCGGCTGCCGGTCGTGCGATCGACCGTGGCATCATGGATAACCACAACCTGCCCATCCGCGGAGAGCTTGACATCAAGCTCGATCGCATCCGCGTTTTGCGCAACTGCCAGCTCGAAGGCTGCCAGCGTGTTCTCAGGCGCATGCGCAGAGGCGCCGCGATGAGCAAAGACGATCGGTTGCGGTAATGATGTGAGCATCATATAAAAATACACGGATTACGCATTACGAAACTTGTGATGCGTAATCCGTAATGCCTAGTATAAAACAAATCAAATGTCGACGAAGTATGCCAACGCAGCGCGGTCGAGCATGTCACGCGACATGGTCGGTGGAACAGAGAGATAGCTGGAGATATCCAGGATCTGGTCACACAGGTCCCGAGGGTGCGAGGCGCGCAGCTTGCGGTTGCGTTTGATATACCATTCCTGAAGTAAATATGCCAGTCCCTGATCGCTGTATTCCACTTTTTTATCCTGCGCCACGCGTTTGAAGATCTCGCGATATTCCTCGTAGGACGGGTCGCCGATCTCGATCTTATGGCGCAAGCGGCGCAGGAAGGCTTCGTCCACGAGGTCTTTGGGCGGGAGGTTGGTGGAGAAGACGATGAGCACATCGAACGGGACCTCCACTTTTCGCCCGTTGTGAAGTGTGAGAAAATCCACGCGGTTCTCGAGTGGCACGATCCAGCGGTTGAGCAGATCGCGCGGCCGGACTTGCTGGCGTCCAAAGTCGTCGATGAGCAGGATGCCGCCGTTGGCTTTCACCTGGAACGGGGCCTCATAAAATTTGTGAACTTCATCATAGACAAGGTCGAGACCTTCCAGGGTCAGCTCGCCGCCCACCACAATGAACGGACGGCGGATCTTCACCCAGCGCGGGTCGCGGCGCTGGCTCGTCCGCAGGTTGCCTGTGCCTCCTGTGCCCGCGGGCACATCTGCATCCGGGGCCAGCCGGTGACTGACCTGGTCATATACTTTGATGACTTGCCCATCCAGATATAACGCGTACGGGATGTACATACCCTGCGTCAGGATCAGGTTCCCGAACGCCCGCGCCACACTGGTCTTACCGTTGCCGGGCGGCCCGTACATGAAAATGGATGTACCCGAATTGAGCGCCGGTCCCAGACGTTGAAATATGGACTCAGAAAGCACCATCTGTGAGAGGAGCTGGCGCATCATCCGCGAAGTCACGGTCATCCGGCCGGTTCGCTGGCGGCGAATGGCTTCGTTATACACCTCGAAGGGAACCGGTGCCGGACCCGCATACTGGCTTCGCTCCAGCGCATCGCGAGCGCGCACGACGCCCGCGCTAGTGATGCCGTATGTATATGCCCCTTCGCCCAAACCACCCTGCGACGATTTCACCTCCAGCATTTTCTCCCGCTTGAGCGTCTCCAGGATTCCATCGGTGACGCCGGCGAACGGCAGCGCGAGCAGCTCGGCGATCTTGAAGCCGCCCAAATAGCCCTGCGAATAGAGGATCTTAAGGGTCAGGTCCTGCAGCCAGAGCACAGATAACCCCGTGTCTTCCACAGAGTTGATCGGGGGCGGCGAAAATAATGTAGCGCCGGGGGATGGTCTTACGAGGGGATTATTCATACTACACCTCCCGCGAGGGATGCTCCGTTAAATGAAATGTTTTGAAGTGCGTCCGAATTATACTGCTTCTTATCTCTATCCCTATTTTTCCTTGATTGCATTTGTGTTAGCCCGCTTCCCGATCAGAGAATCACCGGCGGCAGGCGGTCATGCCATCTTCGTATATAATCTGCCTCCATATGAACCTATCCGTCGTCATTCCGGTCTACAACGAAGTGGAGAATATTGGGGAAATTCTCAAACGGGTACAGTCCACCCGGCTCGCGAAAGAAATCATTGTCGTCGATGACGGTTCGAAAGATGGAACCCGCGACGTCCTCCAAAAATTGGACGGCAAACGAAAAGTCCGCGTGATTCTGCATGAGCGCAATCAGGGCAAAGGAGCTGCAGTGGTCACCGGACTAAGGGCAGCCAGAGGCGATGTGTTACTGATACAGGATGCCGATCTCGAATATGACCCGCGTGACTATGCCACCCTTTTACAACCCATCGACGAGGGCCTGGCAGATGTCGTCTATGGCTCGAGATTCCTCGGGGCGCCTCATCGTGTGACCATGTTCTGGCACATGATTGCCAACAAGCTGCTCACCTTAATGACCAACGTTTTGTACAACACCATTCTCACGGACATGGAGACAGGCTACAAGGTCTTTCGTCGGGAGGTGATCGAGGGCATGAACATTCGCGCCAAACGCTTCGACTTCGAACCTGAGTTCACGGCAAAAGTGTTGAAGCGTAATCATCGCATCTTCGAGGTGCCGATCTCGTTCAACCCCCGTGATTATTCACAGGGAAAAAAAATCAAATTAAGAGATGCCTTCGAAGCGGTCTGGACCTTGCTGAAGTATCGGTTCATGGATTGATTATTCTTCCACCGTCACGTTGTACACAAAAACGTAATCTCCGGCTTCGAAGTCAGCTGCGCCATCGTTGATATCTTCGGTGAAGGTTGCAGCAGCCTCCAGCGTGTACTCACCGGGCGGCCAATCCGACAACAGCGTGCCGAGGCTCAGGCAGACAAAACCATCCGGCCGGGTGAAGGTGAGCGGGTGCATCAGATCTTCATCAAGCGCTCTACCATTGATCGAGAGCCGGACCTGGATGTGCTCGAAGTTCTGCTGCAGGATCTCCTGCGTGGTGGTGCACCAACCGTAATGAAAATAGCTCGGCCTGTCATCGGTGATATTCACCGTATAGGTCAGGGTGCCGGGCCCGGCGTAATCTTCTTCTGCGTATTGCTCTTCGGCGAGAGCCTCCAGGTATACCCAGTTACCTGACTTGATCGTCTCGAGCAGAGCCTGTGAATCCGTCTCCATCACCGGCATGGGAGCATCCGGCGT
>DATHTH010000239.1:0-11064 GCA_035463495.1 Anaerolineales bacterium
GACCCGACTGTCCCGTTGTATGCATGCTGACGGAATTATCCAGGTTCCCCAGGTCCACGATCATGCGCAGGGATGGCAGTGAGGTGGTCTCATAACCCTCTGTCATAGACCAGCCTGTCGCGTTGACAATCGACTCGCCGCCGCCGACGGGGAAGGGGCCGCGATTGAAGAGCGCTTCGATCGGTCCCACGCCGGATTGACCCAGCGTCCCGTTCCTGAACGTTGCGGCATGCATCTCGCCCCAGTTCCAAGTAGCCGGGTCATCCCCGAAGATCTCCTCCAGCTCTGCCACGCCCTGCTCGAACGATTTGCGGACGATCTGGTCGCGAGTCTCCCTCACATCGGGCGTCGTCAGGTCATCCCACCACGCGCTGTCCTCCCCTAGTTTACGCATGATCTCATTCCAGCGCGAGCCCCCATCCGGGAAGTAGCGTTCTTCCGGCATGTCGTCGTTGAATGTGTTCTGCAGCAGGTGGCGCCAGAACGCATTCAACACGGCGGCTGCGCCGGAATCGGCGCGTGCCTGATAGTCCCAGCCGGTGAGCAGGCTCTGGGCGTAACTCTCGTTATTTTCCAGCTCCTCTAATTGCAGGAGCAGCGGCACGTAAGCCTCGCCGTTCATGTCATATGCATCCGCCTGCATAGATTGCATGTATGCCATGTCGATTTCGTCAGGGGCGTTTTCGATCATGTCCACGATGCGCTGGGCGCGGAAGCCGTAGTCCCAATCGCGAGTAATGAAATAAGGGTAATCCCAGGGCTGGCAGCGGTTGTTGGCGGTGACGATATAGCCCTCCGGCGGGTTGAAGGTGTAAGGCAGCTCCTCGAACGGAATATAGCCTGTCCACTCATACTCGTCTGTCCAGCCCGGGACGGGGAGTGTGCCGTCACCGTTGCGGCGTATGGGAATATCTCCCGGCATCTGGTAGCCGATGTTGCCATCCACATCTGCATATAAAAGGTTTTGCGCAGGTACGTGAAAGCCCCTGGCAGCCTCCCGGAAGTCCTCCCAGTTCTGCGCTTTGTCGAAACCTAGTACCGACTCGAACAGGGAGGACGGGACAAGGGCGGTCCACTTCAGCGCGATCACATACTGCTCAGGCAGCTCTACACCGGCGCGCTCCCTGAAGGGGACAAATTCAGGGTCATCGCCCGTGTTTTCATCTTTCAGCGGTCCAAACGAATCCGAAATGACCGGTCCATGCCGCGTCAGCCGGACAGTAATCTCCACCGGGTCGCCGCCTGCGACCTGGATGGTCTCGATCCGAGTCTCAAAATCCACCCACTCACCGTTGACCTCATACTGATCGGGATTTTCCGGGTTGACGCGCTCAATATACAGGTCCATGACGTCGGGCCCCAGATTCGTCACGCCCCAGGCGATCCGGTCATTGTGACCGATCACGACTCCGGGAACGCCCGCGAAGCCGAAGCCGCCCACGTTGTAAGGACATTCTTCTGTCTTTGGCTTGCACTCCAAATGAACCTGGTACCAGATAGACGGCATCTGGATCCCCAGATGCGGATCGTTCGCCAGCAGGGGCATACCTGTCGCCGTCCGAGAGCCCGAGATCGCCCAGGAATTGGAGCCGAGCCCACCGGCCGCGGGACCGAGGGCGGCATCGATGCGTGCTAGCTTATCCGCGAGAGGTTGAAAGTTGAAGGTTGAAAGCTCAACGGTTGCTTCTACCTCCGCCGTTGGGTCTTCCGCATTCAGCGCGCTTTCGGGCAGCTGGTTCACGATTACAGGATGATCCTCAGGATAGGCAGGATATAACTCTGCGACTTGTTCCCGCGTGAGCGTTTTCAGCAGAACCGCGCGTTCGATCTCTTCGCCCATGTTGCCGCGCAGATCCCATGCCATGGCTTTACCCCACGTCATCGTGTTGATCGGCGTCCACGGCTGGATCTCGTAGTCGAGTGAAAGCAGACCCAGGATGGTGTATTCCAGACTTAATTCGGCTGCGTCATGATCCGTAAGGTACGCATTTACGCCGGCGGTATATGAGTCCAGAATGGACCTTGCTTCTGCGTCCAGCATTGCATATTCTTGTTCAGCAATCTGTCGCCAGCCCAAAGTGCGCAGGAACGTATCGGTTTCCACCTGCCCGGCGCCGAACATCTCGGAGACCGTGCCTGAGCCGATGTGCCGCCAGGTGTCCATCTGCCAGAAGCGGTCCTGGGCATGGACGTAGCCCTGCGCAAAGAACAGGTCATGAGAGGTGGTCGCATAGATGTGCGGGATGCCCATCTCGTCACGATAAATATCTACAGGACCATTCAAGCCCTCAAGCTGGATTTCGCCCTCCGTTTGCGGGAAGGATTTTGGCGCGACCGTGTTTGGTAGGTAGCTCCTGAAGTAATATAGACCCGCCGCCCCCAGGACCAGCGCAAGCGCCACGAGCACGATGAGCCCCCGCATCAGCAAGACACCCAGTTTTCTCATTGCTCCTCCGATAAATTTCCTGTACGGCAGCTACCTGCAGTGAGCAGCCCGCCAATCGACTCGTTCAAAAATGTCCGGCCGCTTCGCGAGGCCGGACCTTCTTATTTAGAACATGGATTGATATGCAGAGAGACGCATAAACTAACCGCCGTAAAAAATCACTGGCTTGTCCCCAGCAATCTTGGATACCAGTACCAGATCAGGTCCGCAGCCGGTTTGCCGTGGATGGAGGCGGATTTATCCTGTAATGCCACCGGTGCAAAGTAGCCCCGGCTGACCACTCCCGCCACCCAGGAGCGGGCGTTGACCGCATTGAAGACCGCGTCGTAGATGTTCACCTGTTGCTGGAGATCGAGGCTCACGGTATTGAGGTCCGCGTTCGGGCGGCTGAGGGCGGTCCAGTAGCCGCAGCCTCCGCTGCCATCCGGGATGCAGCCGGTCGCCGAGTGAGTGGAAGAGGGATACGAGAGCCCGATGATGAATGGCTTGTTCACCTGGGTCTGGATGGGCGCTATGTTATTGTCGAGCAGGCGGCCTGCCTCAGCGAGCATGTCGGCTTTGGTCGGGTTCGGCTGGTCGCTCAATTCCGCAAACCAGAGCAGATATACAGTGTCCACATCCTGCAAGACGCTAATCGGCGGGGTCACGATATTGATATCGTAAGGCAAGGCAAAGATCAAATTGCCGCGGAAGTGCTGGCGCACTTCGGCAATGATGTTCTTCCAGCGCGATTCCGCGTCCGCCGGGGCGCCGCTCGGTGTGCCGTCAGGAAGCGTCCCGTTGGGAAGCGTGGGCGCGATCCAGTCTCCGCCGAGGACCAGGCCCTGCGCGCCTGCAAAGCTCGCCTGATCCGCATGGTGGACGGCGAAGGCGCGGTAATGGTTGAACCAGTTGTCCCACCAGAGCGCGTCGCGCGGAGCGGCGCTCCAGAATTCATCGATGCCCGCCCCTGCGGGGAAACGCGGCTGTGGGAACAGGGCGACATTCAAATTGATCGTCCGCGCCTGGTTCACGGCTGTGACCGTGTCTGACCAGAACGGATCCTTGCCGGGCTGCTGGGAAAACATCAGCGGCTGGCTGCGGGTGTACGTCCAGGATGGCGTGAAGAACACCCAGTTGGCCCCGATCGCCTGCACATTTTGCAAGGCAGGCGGGAGAAATGCTGGCATGCTCGGATCGTAGTAGGACTGGAACTCGACGCCGGCGATAAAGTTCGCGCCGCGCGAGGGAATGTCTACCGCGACCAGCGATGGGTTGCCCGATTTCGGGGGCCAGGTCCATTCGCGCACGGTATCGATGATATCCTGCGGGGCAAGGCTGGGCGAGATGGTATGCCCGCGTGAGGCGGGGCCGGCCGTCTGGGAGCTGTCTGCCGAGTCACACTGGGCGTTGCGGCAATAGCGATAGCCGAACGATCCCACGATGTTGAGCGGACCATAGAGCTTATATGCCCATTTGTTAGTTCCGGTCGCCCACATGGGGATAGGCGGTGTCCAGCTATAGGGATTAAACTGAATATAGATGACATCGCCGGTGGGGGTATCCGCCGGTACTGTCACTTCAAACAGGATCGGGGCGTTGGGTCCCGCCCGCCAGGATTGCACGACATCCTCCATCGTCATGTTTTGCGGGGGCACAATGAGATGCCGCGTCACGTACTGGCCTGTGGAGGAGAACTCCGAATTCCAGAATCCATCGCCGAGAGTATATTTGTACTGGATGTGCGCGCCGGCTGGCAGGAACAAGGAGACGGAATATCTGCCATCCGGCAGGGGGGTCATCACTGGCATGCGGTCGGCCATGGTGCTCAAGCCGCCGCGCAGGTCCGAGAAGGTGTTGCCCAGCTGGAGCAGGTTTCCGGCGATCCGCAGGGGCACGCCTCGCTGGGTCTCTGCAGGCACCGACACGGTAAAGATGATGTTGACCAACTGTGCCGGCCGGATGCGGATCTCGACCGGCGTGGTCTGGTTTTCTGCCACCGTAGCCCCTTGCTGGAAGGTCTGGTACATGCCATCCATGGCATAGGCGACCAGGGTGTGGGAGCCGCCGCGCAATCCCAGAAGCTCGAAGCGCCCCGCCGAGTCCGTCAACACCTGCACGCCGCCGGCTGTCACCAGGATGTCTGGGATAGGCGTGCCAGTGTCCGCATTCACTACCGTGCCGAAGATCGTCCCGGAAAGAGTCCCCACTGCCTTATCTGCCCAGCTGCTGACCGTGTCCAGGACCTGGATTGGACCTGCCACGCGCAGCAAGCGATAGCGGATACCCTCGTCCAGGTTGGTATCTTCAATCACGCGTCCGGCGCCAAGCCGGACGTAACGGTATTTGATCAGCGCCTGGTCCGGGATGGCGAGGGTCGTGGTATAGGTGATCGCGTCGGCAGAGGTCATCTGGTAGTCCACCGGGTTGAGAGCCAGCCCTGTGACTTCATCCAGGATGCTGATTGCCAGCACTTCGTTCGACCCCAGCGGCTCGGGCAGCCGCACCGTGAACGTCACCTCGGCGCGTGGCAGCGGGGTGGGAGTGGGTCCGGCAGGAACGCCGGGGTTGGGAGTGCTTGCGGTGGGGAATAGTTCCGAGAGGTCGGGCCATTCGACCAGCGAGATGGAACATGCCTGGCTGGTTAACGCCAGGATCAGGACAAAGAATAGAATGCGGCGCGAAAGGGCAGGCTGTGATTTCATGGTTTCTCCTCGACGCTCCAGGCTCGGACGCTCGCTCAAACCCACCCCGCCTGGCTCCATTACACGGACGTCTCTGCCTCCGGCATGTTTCGTCTTCGCCCGGCGTAGGCGATGTAACTCAAGCCGATACTGGCAAAGTATAACAAGGACATGGGCAGCATGACCAGAGCCATGTTTACCGGGTCCACCGTCGGCGTGACCATGGCAGCAATGACCGCAATGACGATGATCGCGATCCGCCACTGCTTCGCCAGGACTGCCGGCTGAATCCAACCGAACGAGGTCACGAAGTAGATCACCAGCGGGAACTCGAAAAAGATCCCGATCCAGATCATTAAGCCGGTGATAAACCCAAAGTACTCTCCTGCGGTCCAGTTCTGAGCGATATTCGTGAAGCCGCCCAGAAAGGGTAGAGCCGACGGCAAAAGGACAAAGAAAGTGAATGCCATTCCGCTCAGGAATAAAATCGTCGCCAGCGGGATGCTCATCAGAGAATTCTTTTTCTCGCGTGGCCGCAGCCCGGAAGCGGCAAAGAGCCAGATCTCAAAGGCGATGAATGGCAGCATGATGGCGATGCCACTGGTCAGCGCCACCCGCATGAAAACGCCCAGCTCCTCGGTCACCTGGATGGCTTGCAGCTGGTCCAGCCCGCCCACGGGGCGTGCCAGAAATTCCATCAACCGGATCGTAAAGGTGACCGAGATGATCACTCCGATCGCCAGCCAGATGACGATGCGCAGCAGGTGAGCGCGCAGCGCCTGCACGTGATCCCACAGGCTGGCGCGGGCTTCCGCTTCTGCGGCGAGCGAGGAAAATGTATCGAGGATGGGTCGGTCCTCTACATCGGTGTTGAGGAACTTGATCGCTCTATCCACCATGCGGAATGGGAAAGCAATGATATTAAAGATCAGAACGAAGGGAAATGTAATGACCCGCCACAATTTTCTGAAGAAGGCAGACATTTTATTCTTCATTGATCCTGGATTCGGCAGGAGGGGCCTCCGGCGGGGGACCAGTCCGCGGCTTGGCGGCAGGGGGAGTCGAGGGCGGATAGCGTGGGTCGATGCTGCGGCGCACTTCCCGATCCATCTCGCGCAGCTCTTCCGGGTCAAGGTTCGCCTCGCGCATCAGATGAGTGGGGATCCGCCGGATCTCCTGCGAGGCGCGCTGCAGGGCTCTCCAGCCATCCGAGCGTACCAGGGCATTGAGCCAGCGACCGATCGTCCGGCCCGCCCGTTGCATGTCGCGAGGACCGAGCACGATGATGGCAATGATCAAAATAAAGAGCAGTTCCGTTGCGCCGATGCCGAGGATTTCCATGAGCTATGAGTTCTGAAGCGTCTGCCGGATTTCGTTTTGATGTTCTGCCAGGGCGCCAAGCACACCGTTGACAAAACGCGGCGCCGAATCGGAGCCGAACTGTTTTGCCAGCTCGACCGCTTCGTTGATGGCGACCTTGATGGGAGTTTCGTGATGCACGGCGAACTCCCAGAGCGCCATGCGCAGGATGTTGCGGTCAATCGCCGCGATCTGGTCGAGCGGCCACTCGGGCGCATATTTTGCAATGATCTGGTCGAGGGTTTGGGTCAGCGGTAACACCCCGAAAATGATCTGGCGGGCAAACTCGGAGAGCTCGTCCGGCAGAGGCGTGTCTTCCAGCCGTAGTCTATAGATATCTCCAGGAGGATGGTGGGCGATGTCGACTTCGTAAAGAACTTGCAGGGCAAGCGAGCGTGCCCTGGTGCGGGGCTTCATGCAGGTCTGGCCTCTTCATCCGCGTCGACATCTTCGATATGGATTTCGATGCCGCCGATGTCCATCCCGACCATTTCCTGGAGGGCGCGCGCCACCTGGTGCTGCACGTTGCGGCTGACCTCCCGAATGTTGACATGCTGTTTCAAAATGAGATACAGGTTGGCAGTGACCACGTTCTCCTTGACCTCTATTCGCACTCCATCTCCGCTGCCGCGCTTGAATAGACGGTTCACGCCTCCCGGCACCTGCGCCATGCGGCTGACGCCGGGCACGCTCAAAGCGGAAAAGCGTGCAATCGTCACAAGGACATCCGGCGAAACGGTTGTTTTGCCTGGTGAATAGGTTTCTGTCATTCCACGACTCCTGTCATTGCGAGCGAGCCCATCGGGCGAGTGAAGCAATCTCCTGTTGAAGCGTAGATTGCTCACCTGCACTGGCGCACGGTGCCAGTGTCGCCATTCGCTCCGCTCGGGCTCGCAATGACATGATATTCTTTACATCATCGCCATGCCGCCGTCCACGCCAAGCACCTGGCCGGTGATAAACGCGGCCTGGTCCGAGGCAAGGAACGCGACGGCATAGGCGACCTCTTCCGGTTTTGCTTTCCGCGCCAGAGGGACCATTTTCAGCGCGGCTTCCAACGTTTCCGGCGGCATGGCGTCGAGAATTTCGGTATCTACAAACCCGGGCGCCACCGCGTTGACCGTGATATTGCGGCTTGCCACCTCGCGCGCCAGCGACTTGGTGAAGGCGATCTGCCCGCCTTTTGAGGCAGAGTAATTGGTCTGACCCGGGTTGCCCATCTGCCCTGCCACCGAAGACATGTTGATGATGCGCCCGTAGCGCTTGCGCATCATGTGCCTGACCGCGGCTTTCGAGCAGTTGAAGGTAGACTTGAGGTTGGTATTGACTACAGAGTCCCAGTCTGCCTCGGACATCATCATGATCAGCGTATCTTTGGTGATGCCGGCGTTGTTGACAAGGATGCTCAAGTCGCCAAAGGTTTCGATGGCAAACTTGACCAATGTTTCCGCCTGCTTGAAATCAGAGACATCTGCCTGAAAGGCGGCGGCTTTGCCGCCCGCTTCTTGCACTTGCTTCACAACCTGGTCTGCCGCTTCGGAGGATTTATTGTAGTTGACGACGACTGCTGCACCGCGGGCTGCCAGCTCCAAAGCAACCGCCCGCCCGATGCCGCGTGATCCGCCGGTGACGAGGGCGACCCGGTTCTCAAGCGATAATGTCTCTGCCATGTGCGATTCTCCTCGTGCGAGATTATACATCAACGTGCGCCTTCCGAAGGTTTACTCCGTTCTTCAGCCCCTCCCCGCCAACCTTCGCAAGGCTTTATCTCACGGATCGTAAGCCCAACCCTAAGGCAATCCCGCCACCGAGCGCAATGACTGCCGCCAGCAAAAACGCATCCTGCCAGAAGCGGATCGGGAACAGGCGGATGAGGGTATCAGAATACAGGAACAGCCAGGAGTCGCCTTCGAAGAACAGGCTATGGAACCCGGCGAAGAAATTCCAGAAGACGTTCGGGTTGACGACAATACCCATAAGAACAATCAGCCCGACCGTGACTGCCAGCCCCACCATTAGCCAACCGCCTCGCATCAAGCCAACGAGATAAGTCCGCCACCAGCCGGCAGCCCAGGCCCAGACCCCGAGCAGGAGCAATATGGCGAGGCTCGCATACCAGACCCGTAATGCACCCTGTGTGACGATCTTGACATCGTCCATGTGGCTTAGCTCGCGCTCGTTGTAGAGCGGCGTGCCGTTCTCAAACCTTAAATCACCGAGGAACGAAATATCCTCATCATTGGTCAGATAATCCAGCGCGATGGGCGCCCACATCAAGCGGTCTTGCTTTGTGAAGCCATATTCGTCGGGCGGGAAGTACGGCATGTTGTATTCGATCTGGAGGAAGAGCGGACTGAGTAATAAGCGCAGCCCCAGCCCGATCAGGGCGAGAGGGACCATCAGCGTCACCAGCCAGGACAGGATTGTGTCATATTTCATACGATTTATTGTAAGCGAGATTTTCTCATGATAATCCAATTTGGAAATGCTATAACAGGGTATTCAAGATCAGGTTTAAGGTTGAAAGTACGCAGGTTCCGATGGTCTGGAAACGTCAATGCAGAGGATCACTTACGGTTCTCTTACTAACAGTATTCTTGTGTCAGGCTTGTGGGGAAATTACCGCAGCGACTGAGACCGCGGTCACTCCGACGGTCTTAGTCCCAACTCCAACTGTCCCGGAGCCGACCGGTACAGTGTCGGCAGTGCCAACCGCTACCACGCCGGCAGATCTCCTCGCGGCTGTACAGATCGTGGTAAATGCTGTCGAGACAAACCAGGCGGAGAGGCTCCGCGCGCTTATAGGCGATGAAGGCGTCGCGCCGGGCGGCTTTGCCCAGGGCGTGGACCTCAAAGGTTACAACAATGCAGATGAGATCGTAGCGGCCTTTGAGGATGCCCTGGATAGGTCGAATCCTATCTGTGAAGGATACGTCACATACATGGGAGCCTTGCCCGATAAGGCTATCCTTGTCTATCGAGAAGTAGAGATAGACTGGAGCCGATTTGGCTTCGGCGACAATAGCCCTGACCACGCGATCACATTGCAACTGTTCAACCTGCCTGAAGGCTGGCGGCTCGTCCATATCACGCCTTTGGATTTGGGGTGGGGATTGGCGCATCTGGGTCCTTTGAACGATTGCCCCGGGTAAAAAGAACGCTTTGCCACGCTTCGCGCCCCTCCATCCGTTGTCTTACTGTAGGTATTCCGTCCCGCCGCCAAGAATAAAGCGTATCACCATATCATTGACGATCCACTCGATCGGGGCGTGGTCGTCGGTGAAGACGGTAGTGGCTTCGTAGCCACTTTGTAGACTCGAAAATGCCGTCTGCATTGACGTGACCAGCAGCGGATGCACGCTCGGATCGCTCGAAAGCGCCACAAGGTTGGCTGCAAAGTTTTCGGCGGTGGTCGGCTGCATCGTGGCGAAGATCACCGTGTTGAGCGAGCCGGGGATCTCCACGGTGTAGATGGAGGGGAAGATGGTTCCCATCGTGGTAGCCAGGCCGTTGATGAGACGGCGGTCACCGGGGACGCTGGCGCTGTTGAGGGTCAGCACGCCATCCTCGGTCAGGTGGTCGGCAGCGATCTGGAAGAATTCACGCGTGGTCATGTGCGGGGGTATGTAGGGCGGACGATAAGCATCCACGGAAATGATGTCATATTTGTGGGGGCTCTGTTCCAGATTCCAGCGCCCATCGCCAATGTGGACGTTCAGGTTCGGCATCGTCATGCCGAAGTATTCCCGTCCCACCTGCACGATCTCCGGGTCGATCTCGAAGCCGTCGATGGGAATACTTCCGTAGGCAGCTGTGAGCTGGCGCGCGGTTGTCCCGGCAGCCAGCCCAACAATTGCCACGCGCTCTACATCTGCCGGCTTACGGTCCGCGTAAAAATACGGCCCCACGAGCACCTGGTCCCAGGGACCGTTGTATTGGACGAGATCAGGGTGATAGATCGAGTGCACGCCCTGGCCCTCGTTCAGCCGCAGGATCGTGAAGCCGCTCTGCTCCACCACCTGGATGTAGTTGTACGCCGACTCGGTTTCATAGATCTGCCCGGCACTGCTCTTGAGCGCCTGATTTTGCGAAAGCACAGCGGCGATTAAAAGGATCGCAGGCATCCAGAGATGCCGCACCATCTCACGTTGCGTCGCAAACTTTCCCAGACCAACCAGCGCAACAGCCAGCAGGAGCAGGCTGAAGAGCAGAAATGTGTTTCTGGTCCCGATTGCAGGGATGGTGACCAGCGTTGGGAGGAACGTCCCGATGAACGATCCCAGCGTGGAGATGGCGTAAATCCGCCCGGAGACCTGCCCGGCGTGGGCGGTGTCGTGCACGCTCAGGCGGATGGCAAAGGGGGAGACCGCACCGAGCAGGGTGATCGGGACGATAAAGAGCACTAAAACCGCTATAAACGACGCCCCGAGGACCCCGACCTGTAAAAACTCGAAAGCATTCGCCGCGGACCGCAGTACGGGTCCGGCGACAAGAGGCACGACTCCCAGCGTGAACGCGCCCCAGGCGATGATTCGATACAACGCCGCGGGGGTCGGGTTAGCGTCCGCCCACCGTCCGCCGAGGAAATAACCGAAC
>DATHTH010000240.1:0-8080 GCA_035463495.1 Anaerolineales bacterium
GACTCGCTCACTGACGGACGAGGAATGTCAGCAGTATCTGCACGTTGACACATGTCCAGCCGAGTAAGCCTGGGACATGCCTCTCCTCGCGTGGGACTTCATTTTTCATTCCGTCAGTCGGGGTGCGTGTTTAAATAAAAAAGAGTCATCATAATGGATGACTCTTTTGTGCCCCCAAGGGGACCTGTTCCGAACCACATTTTCTGAAACCAAAGGAAATACTGTACAAAAGGATTAAGCTTTCTGGATGATAATTTCGATGAATAAAGTCGTCAAGTAACGTTGAGACTCCCTATTTGAGAGCCAAGCAGAGAAAGAAAAGGTTTGGTGTAATAATTATAGGCAGGCGAACGCAGTCAGGGCTAACACTGACCTTTCCATTAGAGTCGCCAAGGCATGCCAGGGCTAATTGCTGATCACGTATGCAAAAGGCTTGCCCCTACCTGGGCGTTTTCAAACCTCCAAATCCATAGGGATACAGGTTTGAACAAAAAGGGAGCCATCATACGGGTGGCTCCCTTAACACATCTGCAGGGCCTACTTGGTGAAAACGATGTCGATAAGACGCTCCCGCAGGCTATCTACATCAGTAGAATCATTGTTTGACAACAATACGATCACTACGTCATCATCCGGGAAGCGTATAAAGTATGAACTGAAGCCCTCCGTGCCACCCCGATGGGAGATCTCCCGGCGGCTATGAGTTTCCCGCACCTCGACCCCATAGCCATACCAGAGGCCGTCGTCTACCTGAGCGTGGGGCTTCTCCATCAACGCGACCAAGTCAGACGGGATTGGATCGCCAGCGAGCAGGGCCCGGTGCCATGCCCACAGATCGTCCACCGTAGACCAGTTGCCGATAGGACCGCCTGATGGGCTGCCATCCACGCTGTAACCGACCGCGGAACCTGCCGGCGGTCCCTCAAAACCTTCCAGGCCGGTGCTGTTCATGCCAACTTTCTCATAGAAGTCTTGCTCGAGCTCGAGAAGCGGCTTTCCCAGGATCATCTCTGGCGTCGCGGTGAACAGCGAGTATGCAGTATTGCTGTACGACCATCCCTGGCCAGGCTCGAACAACCGCTCCTTGTCGCCGATGATGCGCAGAGCGTCCTCATTCGACTGAATCTGCATACCCTCCTCATCGGTCAGCTCACCAATGCCGGAGGAGTGCGTGAGCACTTGATGGTAGGTCACGTCCGCGAGCGAGTCGGGGCATTCGGGGATTCCCTGGCACAGCGAGCCATTGAGGTCGATTAATCCGTCGCGGGCGAGCGTCAGGATCAGTGCCGCACTCAGCTGCTTGTGGACCGAGCCGAGCTTGAAACGCGTCTCCGGCGTGTTAGGCCGTCCGGTCTCGGCATCCGCAGAGCCCAGCCCGCCGCGGTAAAGCACATCCCCCTGGCGGACGACGAGCGCCGCGCCGCTAAAGTTGCTCGATTCTAGGACTGCCGCAATGTTTTTGCCAACATCCCCCCCGACAACCGGCGTGGGGGCTGGCCAGGGCGTCTGTGTCGCCGTCACATTAGGGGCCGGAGAAACTTGAGCAGTTGGTGAAGCATTCGGGGTCTGTGAGGGGCGAGGTTGTGGGCTGGCAATAGAACCAGGGGAGCATGCCGTGATAGAAGCTATCATGAAAGACATGGCGAACCAAAATCGAATCGTGTTCATAGTAAATCTCCTCATTCGGTATGGAAGGTTATTCCAACACAGTAAAAATGGATAAGATGATCTTTTGCCCATGCGCGCTGGTCTTGCTCTAATCAATAGACCAGCCATTGCAGCGTTCCCAAGATACCCAGGATGGTCAGGGCAAGTCTTAGCAACGTAGTTCGCTGACCCGTTGTGCGAGTGCCAGGCATGTGACGTGCCTGATTTCTCATTCCTTCCTCGCGTAAACCTTTCAGTTTCTGTTTTCCCATTACTTCCAAAGAAAAATGGTCCATGGTAGTTCTCCTTATCGCGAATAGGTGGATAGGTGGCCATCATGGTTTTGAGCCACCGCCGAGAGATCCCCTAGAGGACGGAAATTTGTGTTGACTACGACCTCCCGGATAGCAAACGCTGCGATGGTCACCAAAACAAGGACAGCCAACAGACGGGACAAGTGTTTCTTGAACGTTTTGATCTCCTTTCTTCGTCAGCATCCGGCTCCATTGTTTCACGGAGGCGTTTTGTTATTGTCTGTTCTACTTAAGAGTTTTTTGAGACGCAAAAATAACGCCCAGACCTTACGATCTGGACCATGAAAATGCTATACTTTGATCTCCCCGCCTTTAGAGATGTGCAACCCGGCTCGTCCAGGAGGGCATAATGCTTCAGATTCACCTGCTCGGACAATTTAGCGTTCAACGGGACCGAAAACGAATCACGATTCCATCGCGGATCGGTCAATCTCTCTTTGCTTACCTGGTCATGACGACAGGCACGCCCCATCGCCGGGAGAAATTGGCAGGCACATTTTGGCCCGATACAACAGAAGACAACGCGCGCAGAAGTCTTCGCCAGGAATTATGGCGAATCCGTAAGGCGCTTTCTGCAGGACAGAATGGCGCAGGAGATCACCTGATCGCCGACGAATACACAATTGCATTCAATCGAAATTCTGCTTACTGGCTAGATGTTGCACAATTGGAACGACCAGACGCCGATCTTGAGTCGCTCACCAGTAACCTTTCGCTTTATCAAGGGGAACTCCTGCCCGGGTTCTATGAAGATTGGGTAGTACTGGAACGCGAGCGGCTGCAATCTGTCTTTGACATGAAGATGGGACAGCTCCTGGAACTGCTTGTCGGCTCCGAGCGTTGGACGGCAGTCCAGGAACAAGCCGAGCGCTGGCTGGCGCTCGGCAGCACACTCGAGCCTGCCTTTCGTGCCCTGATGCTCGCCTCCGGCGCGCGTGGTGACATGGCCAAGGTCAGCGCAATCTACCAGCGGTGTCTAACAGAGCTCGACGAACGGTTTGGATTAGAACCGTCGGCGGAAACACGCGCTCTTTACGATGGACTGCTCAAAGGCGCCAGAGTGCCCTCACGCGGGCAGGCGGCGCGCCCCTCCGGTACGATCACCTTCCTCTTCACCGATATCGAAAGCTCCACCGCCCTGCTCGACAGCCTGGGCCCGCACTACGCGGCGGTACTGGACACGCATCATCAGATCATGCGGAGCGCCATACGGAACTGGAACGGAAAGGAAGCAGATACGCAGGGCGACTCGTTTTTTGTTACCTTCGCCCGTGCTCTCGATGCGGTTCAGTGTGCCGCCGAAGCTCAGCGTGCCCTGCAATCCTATCCCTGGACGGATGGAAAAGCTCCCCGGGTCCGGATGGGATTGCATACCGGTGAGCCGTTGATCGCTTCCACGGGTTATGTGGGGATCGATGTCCACCGGGCTGCCCGTATTGGAGATGCCGCCCATGGCGGGCAGGTCTTGTTGTCACAGACCACCCGTGAGCTGGTCATTCATGATTTGCCGAAAGGCATCTCGATTCGCGAGCTAGGAGAGTACCGGCTCAAGGATCTTAAATACCCAGCGCCGATCTATCAGCTGGTCGTGGAAGGATTACCGGCAGAGTTCCCCCCCGTGCGGACCAAGTTCACAGGAACTGAAGCGCCCACCCCGGGAGAGCCGCCCTTCAAGGGGTTGCAATATTTCGATGAACAGGATAGCGGGCTTTTCTTCGGGCGTGAGCTGCTCACAGAAAAGTTGATGGAGCACCTGCATGAATCGCGATTCCTATCAGTCATCATCGGCGCCTCAGGCAGTGGCAAATCTTCGCTTGTGCGGGCTGGGTTAATCCCCGCGCTGAGAGGTGCAGGCTGGAATGTCCACGTGATCACGCCCACGGCCTATCCGCTGGCTGCGCTTGCCACTGAGCTGACCCGGGATGCACAGTCGGTCACTGCCACAGCCACGCTCATGGACGACCTGATGCAGGACCCGCGCAGTCTTTCCCTTTTCCTGGCGCGACAGAATCACAAAGCACGTACCTTGCTGGTCATCGATCAATTTGAGGAATTGTTCACCCTGTGTCGCGATGAATTTGAGCGGGAAGCGTTCATCGATAATCTTCTTAGCACGCTCCATCAAAGCCGGGATACGTTTACCTTGGTGATCACATTGCGAGCTGATTTCTATGCCCATCTCGCACAGTATCCGGAACTGCGCGACGCGGTGGCGAAGCACCAGGAGTATATTGGACCTATGGCCATCGAGGAATTGCGGCGTGCCATCGAAGAGCCGGCCAGGCTGGGGCAATGGTCCTTCGAGCCCGGGCTGGTCGATCTCATTCTGAGAGATGTTGGCGAGGAGCCCGGCGCCCTGCCGTTGCTGTCTCATGCATTGCTCGAAACGTGGAAGCGGCGCGCGGGTCATACGCTGACTCTCAAAGGCTATGCCGATGCGGGTGGTGTGCGCGGCGCGATTGCTCAAACCGCAGAAAGTGTGCTTAAGAATCTTTCTGCTGAGGAACAGGGAATTGCGAGAGATATTTTCCTGCGCCTCACAGAACTCGGCGAAGGCACCGAGGACACCAGGCGGCGGGCATCCTTCACCGAGCTGATGTCCGATCCCAAAAGGACAAAGGATGTGCACAACGTACTCAACGTGCTCGCCGAGGCAAGATTGGTGACGCTGAGTGAAGACAGCGCCGAGGTGGCACATGAGGCATTGATTCGCGAGTGGCCGACCCTGCGGGAATGGCTGGATCAGGATCGCGCCGGATTACAGCTTCACCGCCGTCTCACCGAAGCAGCGCACGAATGGGAATTCCTCGAACGGGATGAGGGGGTGCTGTATCGCGGCGCGCAATTGGCGCAGGCGCGTGAATGGGCAGCCTCTCATGAGGCTGCGCTGAATGCACTGGAGGGCGCATTTCTGCAGGTTTCCATAGAATGGAATGCGCGCGAAATTGCGGAGAAAGAAGCTCTACGCCAGCGTGAACTGGATATACAAAGAGAGCGAGCAGAAGAGCAGACGCGGGCAGCAGGACAACTGAGACGCCGGGCGCTCTTTCTCACAGGCGCATTGATCGTTGCTGCTGTCCTGGCAGTCACTGCCTTCTTGTTCAGCCAGCGTGCGAACGAACAGGCCCGCCTCTCTGCTTCCCGTGAACTGGCGGCAGCCTCCATCAGCAATCTACGGGCAGACCCTGAAAGAAGCATCTTGTTGGCGTTGCAGTCCGTATCTGCAGGAGATACATCCGAAGCGGAAGATGCTTTGCATCAGGCCGTACTCACTTCGCGCGTGCGCCTTGCATGGCGGGTTGACGCCGGTGTGATGAGTATTGCGTTCAGCCCGGATGGCTCACGTATTGCCGCTACCAGCATCGATGGAATAACCAGAATGTGGGATGCAGCGACGGGGCAGGAATTACTGACTTTGCAAGGTCATAGCGATGCCGTTTGGAGTGTAGCCTTTAATGCGGACGGCTCCCAACTGGTCACCGCTGGCGCAGATACAAACGTAATCATCTGGGATACAGCGACTGGCGAGAAGATAGCGACTTTCTCTGGCCATACGGAAAGCGTTAGTCGCGCTGTCTTCAGCCCCGTAGCCAACGATGCGCGAGTTGCCACAGCCAGCGAAGACGGCACTACAAGGATATGGGATGCGAAGACCGGCAGGGAATTGTTGAAGGTGACTGATGGTTCAGGTATATTCAATACTGTGGCATTCAGCCCGGATGGAACTCGTATTGCCACGGGACAAACGGAAGGGATCACAAAAGTATGGGATGCAGAAAGCGGCGAAGAAGTCCACGTATTGTCCGGACACACAGACAACGTCCTAGCGGTTGCGTTCAACCTGGATAGCACACGTCTCGCGACAGGCGGCTTTGATGGCACTGTAAAAGTGTGGGATGCAGCCACAGGTGATAGCTTGCTCACCATTACCGGACACCATGATCACGCGATCTATTCCCTAGCCTTCAGCCCCGATGGATCGCATCTGGCGACATCCAGCTCGGACAACACGGTGAAGCTATGGAATGTTGCCACGGGTGGTGAGTCGTTCACTCTGGCCGGGCACACGGGCTTTGTTTTCGGCGTGGCCTTTAGCCCCGATGGCGCTCGCCTGGCAACAGCGAGTATGGACGGCACAGCCCGAGTCTGGGATTTGGCTCCCCGTCACGAGCTGTCTGTATTCAAGGCGAATGATGTCATCAGCGGCGTTGCCATCCATCCAGATGGAACTCAGGTGGCAAGCGCGGGCCAAGATGTACTAGTATGGGACCTGGACACTGGTCAGCCCCTGTATGAGCTCAAGGGTCACACAGGTTTTGTGCACAGCGTCAAGTTCAGCCCGGACGGAAAGCATCTCGCAACAGCGAGCGATGATGGCACTGCGCGAATCTGGGATATCAAGACTCGCCGGGAGCTTCTTAAGCTTCCCGTCGGCTTTTCTGCAAATATTGCTATCGCATTTAGCCCGGATGGCAAACGACTGGCAGCCACGGGAAAAGACAATACTGTTTCTATCTGGGAGACAGTAACTGGAAAGGAAGTCCTGATCTTGGATGGGCATACCGCCCCCGTGACACAACTTGCCTTCCACCCCGAAGGGACACACCTCACCAGCGTGAGTGAAAACGGGGAAGATGGTGTGATTATTTGGGACTTAACCACAGGAAAAGAATTGCTTGTGTTGAAAGAGTCCGGTCCCGTCTACGCTTTGGCCTTCAGCTCGGACGGCAAACATCTGGCGATGGGCGGGCCAGAAGGAATGGCTGCCATCTGGGAAATGACCAGCGGGAAACCATTGTATTCATTAGCCGGTCATTCTCGTTCTATTTATTCAGCAGCTTTTACCCCTGATGGAACGCGCTTGGCAACGGCCAGCGAAGATGGGACAGTAAAAATTTGGGATACCAGTAATGGGGAAGAATGGCTCACCCTGCAGGGCCACGCCGGTCGAATCTACAGTCTGGCGATTAGCCCCGATGGGAGACGCCTGGCAACGGGTGGGGAGGATGGGATCTCGCGCGTGTATCTACTTAGCATTGAAGAGCTCATCACGCTCGCTCATGCTCGACTGACGCGCTCACTCACGATCGAGGAGTGTCAGAAATATTTGCATGTCCAAGTATGTCCCGCTGAACCATAATCATGAGCGATAACGTATGATCTTTCCTGTCCCTTAACCACAACGCGAACCCAATTGCCCTAAACGGCAACCGCACGAGGGACTGACCACAACAGAAACAAAGACTACTCAACACGCAGTGCTATACATGATTTGTTAAGAGTTTCTGGCAAATTGATGCCCTTGCACAGCACCCTCCGGGTGTGCTTCGCAAGGGGCGTCAGATTGAACAAAAAAGAGTCAGCATCGAAGGTGACTCTTTTTTGTGCCCCCAAGGGGACGTGTTCCGAACCACCTTTCCCGTTTCCAGGAGTAATTCAACCTTGCACGAGAGAGCGAAGTTAGACAAAAGGCGAATTCAATGGGTAGTCTATGATTTCACCATTGGCGTCAACTACAATTCGCTAGGGAAAAATTTGCAAGAGGACGGAACTGTGGCGTCTGCTAGGCTCATAATGCAACAATGATAGGCTCAAATCTTCTCTGAAATGAAATGCACTTAGAGATTGTCGATAAGCACTACCGTAGTAATAAAGAAATCCCAAAAGCAATGAGCCAGACCGACCATAAGATGTAACTGATCGCATTAATTGCACCTGCGGCTTTGAAGCCTGTCTCCTCAAGCACTCCCGTCAATACACCAATAGCGGGAATAATTCCAAGCCACCCAAAAAGCGGATTAATTCGATCCGTTGCAATAATGGCGATACACAAAAGTATCGTCCATGCGCTGGTAAAGATATAACCCAAGTGCTCACCAATTGCCACTCCTGCATACCGGTGAAAGGCCTGAAACACGACTGCCACGCTGTCGCGTGTCGCTTGCGTAGAGTCAGGGTCCGTGTACAGGTCTGCCAGGCTCGGAACGAGAAAGGGCCAGCGGATCAGTCCAAGAAACTGAACCGCTCCAGCCAGAACACCCAGCGCTGTGCCAACTATAAGATACCACGGCGTTTCCGGCTGGAATACCTGTTGAACCATCACCGGGACAGGTGTAAAT
>DATHTH010000241.1:0-4609 GCA_035463495.1 Anaerolineales bacterium
TCGGTGTTCATGCGCCACGAGCCGCCCACGCGCCGCAGGTAGGCAAGCAGCCATTGCAGGCGCGGTTTCACTTTGCTTGCATAGGCGTTAGCTTCCTTGAGGCGCAAGCCTTCGAAGGTAAGCCCGGGCTGTTTGAAGCGCCGGGCGATACTGTCCTTCGTCTCATCGTCGGTGAGAACCACAACCTCGACGCCTGCATCTAGGAGCGTCGGAACGAGGTCACTTTGCAGGAAGTAGATGATTGCCATGCCGTGATCGGCAGAGATGAAGACTCTTTTGGACATACTACGTTTCTACACCGCACAGCTGCGGAAAGGGTAGTCCTTTTCTTTATAGGAGCTCAAGAATAATACCAGTTGAATATCTGGTTATACACCGCCAGAAGGCTTCTCTTGATCGGGGCAGCGTCCAAAACACTGCGGAGCAGCCCTTCTTTCATCTTTCTTCTTTGTTTTCCAAGCTCCCCCCTTAAATATCCCAGTGTATTCGACATGTTCATCGCCAGCGGATCAGAGACCATCAGCCGCAACAAGCTCGCGTCGTTTATGCGCTTGTCTAGCTGGCGAACCTGTCCCATAGGCTTGTCCATGTCGAAGGGTAAGAATTGCTGGAGCACCGATTTGTAGGCAGTGAATTGCCAGTGCGAAGCGCCAGCCATTGCTGTCACATTGTTGTAGGATATTTTCCAGTCTCTGGTCTCTGCATAGACTTTCCGATTTTCTTCTTCGGTCTGACCCAGCGACAGATTGAACTCCAGAAATGTCTCCCAGGGAATGAACTGTCCTTCCTCAAGCTTTGCACGCTCCGCGTCACGCGCCCACTTGAGCGTGGACTCAAAAAACTCGGGTGGCGTGCGGAAGGGACGAGCCGTCACCATGCCCACATTCGGAAAGGTTTCAAGAATTTCAACCGAACGTGAAAGCCATTTGGGAGAGAATAGCACATCGCTATCGGTGTAGGCAATGATCTCACCGGGCGCGCCAGCCAGCATGACGTTCCATGCGCCGCCCTTGCCCATGTTTTTCTCAGAGAGGATTAAATATTGAATTCGCCCCTCGCCTTTTTCCTTTACAAGAAAATCTCGTACTTCCGGGCAGGAACCGTTATCAAAGACCATCAGATCGAATGGAAGACCTGGATCTTTTCGCATGGACTCCATGCAGACCTTCAAAACATCCAGTGTCTCGGTATAAAAACCGCTCAGGAAAGGGATGTAATTTAGCAGCGCGATCGTGATCCGCTCCGGGCGGGCGACGTCTTTGACGAATTTGGCGGGGTTTTGGCCTTTACGCATCTTTGGGTTCCAGGTACCAGGTGTCAAGAGGAAAACGATCATCGATAGTAGAAAACCGAGGATCGATTATCGAAACAGCTTTTTTATCCGCTTCTTCCATCGTTTTGGTCTGGCAACATCTTCGATCCTGCTTTCCGGAAGGAAGAAAAAGATTCTCCGCAGGAGCAATTCCAGCTTTCGCATGAAGCGCGGGGTCGTCATCTTTGGGCGAACAAGTTTACCACCCACAAGCTGGTGCGTCGCGTCCAGAATCGTGTAGCGGATGTTCGCCTGCCCGCCTGCCAGACGGATATTTTCGTTCGTATCGGGATGTTCATAGTGCGGCTTTCCGCCGGGCAAGTGACTGTAATCGTGATTCTGATGCAGAATCATAACGGAAGGCGTGCAATCAACTACGGGCCATTTCTCTTTGCGCGCCTTGTAGATCATCCAGTTGTCCCAGCCGGCGCGGCCGACCGTGAAATCGGGCACATCCTGGAATATGGAGCGCGGAAAGAGAAAGAAATCGCTGCCCGCGGGACGATGGAGCTGGCCCTGACGGTGCACAGCAGATCGTAAGCGGTCTTGCCAGCCTCCAGCGAATTCAATCACTTGAGCAATCTCCAAATCCCAGCGCTGGCTGACCAAAACAAATCTCTCATGCTGCATGCGCGACCTGCGAGCTGCTTCGAGGAAATCTGACATGAGGACCATGTCTGCATTGATGATGCAGAGCAGTTCACTCTGGCTGTTTCGGCGTGCCAATTGGAACATAGACGAGATCAGTGGCGTGCCGTTCTCATTGCGCTTCACATCCGGAATGTGCCTCACATCCAGCTCTCGCGCGGTTTCTGCGAGACCTAGCTCGTCGCCCAACAAAATGACTTCGGCGTCGGGAAGCAGAGTCCATGATTTGATCGCGTTGCGCTGGATCATCGCGATATGCGGATTCGTGAATGGCTTTGGCGCGGAGAAGAATGTAATCAGAGACATGAGCAGTCAGTAGTGCAACATTCATGTTGCGTCGCACTCATTTAAGGGCGCGCTTATCAACATCCTTCAAGGTGTTGTGTCGCACACCTGCGTTAATTTCCATGAGCCCGGGTTCCCGGTGAATCAAATCCAGGACTTCCTGCCAGGTGAAGTCATCGCGTCCGTCGAAGCGGGCATAGACCTGCCGTACGAAATCCAGATCTTCGGAGGTATCCACAGTCCAACGATACTCGCCGAAATCGGTGCTGTGATTTAAGAGAGCGATACGATAGCCACGCGCGGAAGTGCCGCTCTCCAGCCTGCGGTTCACAGTATTAAACTCTACACCCTCATAGAGGTAAGGCATGACATGCTCACGATGAAAGGTCTCGGATGCTTCCTGCCAGGCTTTTTCCAGGGCAGTGAAAGTACAAACCTCGACATCCAGCCCGATCGGATATGTTCTATGAAAAGGAGGCGGCAGGCGGTTTGCGGAGAAGTCGTATCCGCCTTCGAGCAGCGTGTGGACTGCTTCGTCAATCAGGGCAGGGTCAATTATCGGGCAATCGGCCGTGATGCGAACGACCACATCCGCCTTCGCCTGTTTCGCCGCCTGATAGTAACGATCAAGTACATCGTAGAGATTGCCACGCGTGAACGGGATCCCACTGAATTCACAGTATTCAGCAACCGGATCATCGGAGGCATCGGTCGTCGTGGCGAAAAACGTTTCAGTCACGGTACCAGCCCGTGAGGTTCGTAGGAAGACGCGTCGCAGCATAGGTTGACCTGCGATATCGGCAAGGATCTTCCCCGGCAAGCGCGAGGAGGACATGCGTCCCTGAATGATGGCAACGACATGAGGCATCATACTACGTCGTCTTCGGGGAAATCCGTCAGCGGTTCAATCTTCCCTGCTTTGGCGGGCTGAGCTTTCTGGATATCCAGTGACTTCTCCAGGTCGCCGATCCTCTTGCGATGATTCCGCAGCTCAAGGCTGTGCCGGATCGTACCGGGCACCATGACCAGCACGCCAATGAGGACTCCGAGGATAACAGCGCTCAAGATAAATAAAGCCAGTGAGCCCTCAATACTGGAACCAAAGAAGGAGACGGTGACCATCGTTGGGTTCTGTAAGGCGAAGATCACCGCCACGATGGCAAATGCCAGTGCGAGGATCAATGTGAGAATGACCATGAAAACCTCCTGTTCAAAACTACCTCATACACTCAAAACATCGTTTCTCATTCTACATAATTTCACGAGGTCTGGCCCTGGGAGGGAATGGGATGAGGGGTTACGAACCCTTTCATTCTAAACTTTTCCACATACTCGCGCACGGTCCAGTAATCGAGCCCGACCTCTTCGGCGATATCGAAGACTGTGTGCTCGCCCTCAAAGCGCATCATGATCCTCTCGATGGCGCGGTTCAGCGCCCAGTTCTCACGCCAGTCCACCCAGAGACCATGCCCGCTGAGGAACACAGGACCCCGAAAAGTGCGTTTCGGTATGTAATCACTGGCATAGATCCGGATAATCTGCTCGGCAGCCTCCGCTGCCTCCACAAGCATATCCTCGTGTATGATATCGAGGTTATCGTCGGTGGTGTGATATTCGTCGTAGGGGTATCGGTTGAGGGAAATGCACGGCACGTTGACGCCCGGTCCGTTGATGACGCGCTCGTCGTTGGCGGGGGCGGCGGCAAAGTCACGCTCTTCGTGGTCCATAGCTCGTAGTTGGTGACTCGTAATTCGGTCGAGGAGGTGGTTATGCTGTCTTGTGTGGTGCCAGGCGATTTTATTCCGGTTGCCGGTCATCTCCAGGAAGATGCCACCACGCAGGCTTGGAACCAGTGATTCGTTATGGGCAAGCCAGGCAACCGTGCCGATAGTCTCGGGACCAAACCAGAAACGAACGCTCATCGAGCCCGATGGTAACGGACTCTCGGTGAGCCTCCGCGCCAGCTCGATGCTACTGACAACCCCAGCGCCGTCATCGTTAGCTTGCATTGGGTGACAGGTGTGCGCCTGCACGAGGAACTCGCCCGCCTCAGGGTTTGGTCCGCCTTCCGGATGAATGACCGCGGTGGCGACTTTGAAGCCCTGCTGCGAATCGGTGATGAATTCGGATCTTATTACCGCGTGATATTTCTGATCACGGGGAAGTTGATCAAAGGTGTTTTTTGGCAAACAGAATCCCCAGTCGCGCTCGTAATATTTGAAAATCCATGGAACTGTATGCGGGCGCTTCTCGTTGAAATACAGATGGGGCTGGAGCTCTTCAAAGGTTAAGAGCTTATCAATCGGCAAAGAATACGAAACAATATGAAGCGGGTTATCCCTGAAATCCACGATCCGCTCGCCG
>DATHTH010000242.1:0-10521 GCA_035463495.1 Anaerolineales bacterium
AAGGATGACTCCCCGGTCGATCAGCAACCCAAGGATCAACAAGACCAGACCCTGACCGAGGTCGCCGAACATGGCACCGAACAGCAGGGGGAAGGTCAGCGCCATGAGCCAGGTGGGGTCGAGCTCACCATAGCTGGGACGCCCGTAGGTGGTGACCAGCATCTGGATCGGGCGAAGCCAGCGGTTGTTCGTCAGCGCGACCGGCACATTCGAGTGATGCCCGGAGCGCTCGGTCGGGATGGCTTCGATCAGGATCTCCGGCGAGGCTTGCTTCAACCGTGTTGTGAGCAGCTCAAGATTTTCTGTAGGAACCCAGCCCACTACCACATAGGTGTGACGCAGCTGTCCAAAACGGACAATCGCATCCGCCATCATCCGGCTGACATGCACATCCCACAGGAGATCGCGCAGTTCCTTCTGATGCGTCTGAGCCAGTTTCCTTAAGCGCGCTTCCAGTTCGGCGATTTTCCCTCTCGAGGCTTCGATCGCCTGCCGGATCGCGGCGGTGATCTGCGCCGGAGTTCCACTAAATTCCTCCGGAAGGATCAGAGGATTTAGGTACGCGCTCTTCACGGCGCGATCGATCACATCGGCGTTGCTGCGAGGCCCCAGCAGCCAGACAACCGGCTTTTGAGAGTCTTCGCGGAGAGTGAAAAAGGCATGCGGAACCCTGGACAGGCTCGTCTCCAGCCTGCTTACGTTTGCCGCAGGGATAACTCCCAACGTGGAGTGTAAGAAATTTGAATTTCGCAGTCCCCCGACCTCCACATCCACTTCGGCGATGGGCTCGAGCTGGTGGAGCTGGCTCTCGAGCTGCTCGAGGCGCTTGCGTTCCCCACTCAGCTCTTCATTTGTCCCTTTGACTTCGTCTTCGATCCGCTCGACAGCCGGCCGAACCGCCTCCAGATCCACCAGCGTATCGAAATCAGTGGACCCTCTGTAGTCTTCCGTCAGGTTCAGGGTTTGCAAAATGGTCTGAATACGGCGCTCCAGCGCCGAATAGTTGGCAGCCTGTTCCTGCCAGGTGTTCGGCCCCAGATTTTCCAGACCCAGATACGTGCTGTCCACCTGGTGAAAGACTCCATGACCGCTCAATACCTTTGCCACTGCCAGAAGGTCTTTGGACGGGACGATCAGCTCGACTTCGGTCATTTCTCTCGGAAAAAACATATGATCTCCATAGGAAGGATAAAATTATCGTTCCAGCTCCTCGACTCGTATGCGCCCTGCAGAGCCTTCAAAAGCTATGCAGGCAGGTCTGCTTTCAATAAAAATGGGCGGTACTCCTCATCCGGCATATTGGAGGACTTCGCCTCGATCAGAATAACCAGATCCTGGACTTCGATATCGCTCAAGACCAGGAATGCCAGCGGGATGCCGATATGGAATGGATTGCCGACGAAGGCTGCCAGGCATTGCTTGATTAGCTGGCGCTTCAGGAGCACCTCCAGCCTGGGGAGCCCGTTTTTAGGATTTTCGAGAAGAGCATTCACATCCGGAATACCGGGGAAGATGCGGTTGACCACGGCGGCAATGTCTGCCCCGGCCGCAATCGATCGGATATCGGAATCCTGCACGTGATAACCAAACGGAAGCGTGTAATTGATGATCTCTTCTTCCGACAGGTTGTGGTAGACCTTGTAGCGGATCGCCCACATAAGGTTGTTCATATCGAGCAGCGAGCCGATGATCTTCGTCGCCTGCTCGCGGTCCTGCCCCGAGAGCTTCTTGGCTTCCGCCCAGAGACGCCGCCAGTATGCCAGATCCAGTGCCACTTCCAGGGGAAAGAGGTTCTGCTCAGCCGAGTAGCGTCTCATCGCAAAAGAGAGGGCTTCTTCGTAGGGCGTGCCATGCAGCAGATCTACTGCGGCAGAGACGCTGCCCGATTCGACCATCGCCTGCGCAGGCAGAATGGATGCATCCCCCAGGGGAAAGAGCACATCGCGCACGCGATCCCAGAGGGAGGTTTCGTCCGTCCGCCAGGAAGGGACGGTCACCAGCGCCCGCAGCACGGCTTTCAGATTTCCGATCTCATAATAGCGATAGAGCTGTCTTAAAAGAGGGCGCGCATTCTGCGGCGCCATCTGCGTGACACTATAGTATGAATCTGCTAACTTTCGTCTGACCTGATGGATAACCCGCTTGGGAGTAATGTCCTTATCTTTGAGATTGTCCAGATAGGGACCATACGCGGTCGTTTTTAGTGTAGTAAAAAGGGTGGCAAAATCGGGTGAATCGCTTAACCGAGCCCAATCCTGGGGCGTGAGCAGGTCGGCATACATTGCCCTGACACGCGCGCTGATCGCTGCATAGCCTGTAACACCGCCACTGGCCATAAATCATGCCCTGCCGATGACGCGCTCTAGAACATAAGCGACCGCTTTATCGAGATTGGCATTGGCTTTGGCTTCCAGTTCACTATTCTGTCGTTCAACGTCTGCCAGGACTTCTTTTGCTCGATCCTCTGCCTGCGCTTCAGCCATGATCCTGCGCGCCTCCTCCTGAGCTTCTGCCTTCGCTTTTGCGATTAATGCCTGGGCTTCCTGTTCGGCCGCGCGCGGCAGCTCCTGCGCTTCACGCTGTGCCTGCTCCTGGACCTCCTGAGCCTTCTTTTCGATTTCGAGCACCTGCTGGATGTGTTTCTCGTTCACGGCCTCTCCTCGCCAAATGGTCTCTTTGCCCGTCTTATCTGGGCGCTATTGTAAAGTAAAAAGAGTTCATCATCAAGGCTTGTTACCGTATTATGCGGCACTGCGTAAAAAAATCTGGTCTGCGGGCGCAAATCAGATAATTACTGCCTTAATTGTGTGATAATGCACAATTATACTGGGGGAACTCATGGCTGTCAATTGGTATTCAGATTCAATTTGTGGCATTGGAGATTGGCAGGCCGCGCTGAAGTCATACGATGCGCGAGCCAGCCGCAGCCCACACAATTTCTTCATGATTTCGCGATGGTATCTCTACAGGTTGTGACTATACTTGCTGACAAAACAAGGCTCCGCTACTATGCTAGATGAAGGTTGATCCTATGTCGAAAACAATCCTGGTCGTAGACGATGAAAAGCGCCTGGTTTCCCTGGTCGAGAGTTACTTGACCCAGGAGGGCTATCGCGTTGTGACCGCGCACAACGGCCTGGATGCCCTGGCGGTAGCCGAAAAAGAGAAACCCGATCTGATCGTCCTGGATGTTATGATGCCGCAAATGGATGGCTATGAGTTTATGCGCAAGCATCGCGCCGGGCACGACACACCGATCATTCTGCTTACAGCGCGCGTCGACGACGAAGAAAAAGTGATCGGCCTGGAGATCGGCGCGGATGACTATATGACCAAGCCTTTTCGCCCGCGCGAGCTGGTGGCGCGAGTGCGGGCGGTGCTGCGCCGCGCTGGCGAAGCGCAGCCCTCAGGAAAAGTATTGAAAGCCGCCGATATTATGGTGGATCGGGATAGCCGCAGCGTGCGGGTCGCGGACCACTTCGTAGACCTGACACCCTCCGAGTTCGATATCCTGACCGCACTTATGACGTCCCCAGGCCGGGTTTATTCAAGGCTGGACCTGCTCGACATCATCCAGGGCGTGCGTTATGAGGGATACGAGCGCACGATCGATACCCACATCAAGAATCTGCGCGGCAAGATCGAGCCGGAGCCGCGCGCACCGCAGTATATCGAGACCGTCTACGGCGTGGGCTATCGCTTCAAGAGAGAAAGAGTGTGATGCGCTCGATCTCGTCCAAGCTCATCCTGGCGTTCCTGACGATCGGCATCGTCAGCGTGGCAGCTATCTTTGTCACTGCAATCTGGAACACCCGGGCGGAGTTCGTCCGGTTTTTGACAGACGAGACCCAGACCGATATCCTCGACCAGCTTTCCGATTACTACCGCGCAAATGGCTCATGGGTCGGCGTGGAAACCCTCTTCATCGACGCAGATACCCCCGGACAGCCAGGCATGGGACCCAACCCGCACCGCATGCGTTTCTCGTTTGTGCTTGCCGATGAACATGGAAGGGTCATCCTCGCCGGTGGAAGGTATCGGCCCGGGCAGCGTGTCTCAGCCTACCGGCTCAGAAATGGTGTCCCCATTACAGAAGGCGGGAGGATTGTTGGCATCCTGCTCCCGCTGAGTGAGCCGTTTGAGGGAGGCTCGCGCGAGCTTGAATTCATCCAACGCATTAACCGCACGTTATTGTATGGCGCGCTGGCTGGCGCGTCGATTGCCCTGTTGCTGGGCGTGCTTCTCTCGCGGACGCTGACCCGCCCCATCCGCGAGCTGACCCGTGCCACGCATGCGGTTGCCGAGGGAGACCTGTCGCAACAGGTGCCGGTCCGCTCGAACGACGAGCTCGGCGAGCTCGCCCGGGCGTTTAACCAAATGAGCAGCGAGCTCTCGCGCTCGGTCAATACCCGCAAACAGATGACCGCAGACATCGCTCACGAGCTGCGCACACCTCTCAGCCTGATCCTCGGTCATGCCGAGGCGGTGCATGACGGCGTCCTGCCGCCGAGCCGCGAAAACTTTGAAATCATCCGCGAGGAAGCCACGCGTCTCGAACACCTGGTGGACGACCTGCGGACGCTGTCTCTGGCGGATGCGGGCGAGCTCAGGATGAGCCTGCAATCGATCGATACCGAGCGGCTCCTTCAAGAGGTCGCTGCGCTCTATCAATACCAGGCACAGCGAAAAAATATCAACCTTAAATTGGATTTCGCCGCACCACTTTCCACTTTCCAGGCCGATCCCGGGCGCATGACCCAGGTACTCACCAACATCCTGGACAATGCGTTGCGTTACACGCCGGAGGGCGGCAGCATCCTGCTCTCTGCGAGGGAGGCGAACAATCAGGTCGAGCTCGCCATACAGGATACTGGCCCCGGATTAAAGGCTGAGGAGCTTGGACGGATCTTCAATCGCTTCTACCGCACTGACGCCTCACGCCAGCGCGTGGACGGTGGCTCGGGGCTGGGGCTGGCGATCGCCAAGTCCATTGTGGAGGCGCATGGCGGACAGATATCAGCCGAGTCAGCGCCGGGGCGAGGGCTAAAGATAATCATCACACTGCCGAAGAGATCGTAGATTCAGCCTTGCGGAGGTTGAGAAAAATTACCCGGAATCTGCCGCCCATGTACCTTTGCAAGTCTCCAGTAATCGGATCTTGATAATTTCCACACAATGATGACACGATGCCTCTACACGGGCATGCTAAGCTTGACGACATCAAAGAAAGGAAACGTACAATGAAAAGAGTACTTCTCACCCTTCTGGGTCTGGTCGTGGTCATCGGGCTGTTTTCTGCGGTCGGCTATGCCGGATATCGGCTCGGTCTCGCTCAGGGCGTGGAAAGGAGGGCGGATGGCGACCCGCCGCGGCTGCGTCCCTTCGCTGAGTTCGGTCCACGCGCGCTCCGCATGCATGATTTCGAATTCCGCGGCGGGTTTGCACGCGGATTCGGAGGCTTCCCTGGACTTGGCTTCTTCTTCCTGTTTCGCCTGCTGTTCTGGATGGCAGCCCTGGTGCTGGTGGTCTGGCTGATCTCCTGGTTACTCGCCCGCAGCGGCTGGCGCCTGGTGCGCGAGACGAGCACACCGCCTGCACCACCGAGACCTGAAAATGAGTAAGTTCTAAGCAAGCTCTCGTAATAAGCGTCAATTTTGCTACATCTGAGTGGGGAGTCCGCACGTATAAGTAGGTTAAAGACCCTGGTCATAACCAGGGTCTTCTAAAACACAACGAGGAGAGAAGATGGACTTCATCAACCGCATCATCCATGCCCTGACAGAGCTGCATCCGACACATCCCATGGTGGTGCACTTCCCCATCGCCCTCACCGGCGCAGCCTTTCTTTTTATCCTACTTGCCTACTGGAGAAAAAGCGCCTCGCTTGAGCAGGCAGCTTTTGCAAACATCGTGCTTGCCTTTCTAGGGACGATCGCAGCCGGGGTCACGGGTATCATGGACAACGCTCAAAATTATGAGGGGCAGGCGCCGAACGCCGGCGCCAAGATCTTCCTCGCCATCGTCCTGTTCCTGCTCACGCTGGGGATCAGTCTCATCCGTTACCGCAACCCGGATATGTTCTACAAAGCCAATGGCTTCTTCTACGCCGCTTCGTACGGCGTCAGTTTTGCCATCGCGCTTGTGCTTGCATTTCTGGGCGGCGTCATTCTATATGGTTTTTAGGAGCTAGCTCAAATGAAGTTTACCGATGTCAAGTTCGCCCTGTTCGTTTTGATCGCCGGCTTGTTAACAGCGTGCGGCGCGCAGCCGGCCCAGAGCACCGAGCCTGCCTTGCCGCCCACTGAAGTCGTTCTTCCCACCACTGCGCCCCCGACCGATGCCCCTGCATCCACTGACAGCGCTTCTCCCACCGAGCCGGCGGTCGCGACGGATCCAGCTGCAGCCACGCAGCCGCCTGTCTCAGCGGCAACGGTCAGTTTTGCGAACGATGTGCTGCCCATTCTCCAGAGTCGCTGCGTGAACTGTCATGGCGGGAATGAGATCGAAGAAGGTCTCTTATTGCGAAGCCACCCCGAGGTCATGGCTGGCTCGGATAATGGTCCGGTGGTGACCCCGGGCGACGCTGCGAACAGCCTGCTGGTCGAGCTCGTGGCGACTATGGAGATGCCCAAGCGCGGACCCAAGCTTACCCCTCCCCAGATCCAGATCATCACCGACTGGGTCAACCAGGGCGCGCTGGATAACTAAGACCTTTTCAACATCAAGGACACTACGCCTGTCCTTGCGGACGGTGCCAGGAAGACCACAAAGGGAAAAGCCTGAGCCTTTGTGTACGTAGTGTCCTTCGTGTTTAACACTCATCTTACGAAAGACACAACCCAATTTCTGGTATAATCCCGTCGCTCTTTTCATGGAGAGGTCGCGTAGTCCGGTTTAGCGCGCACGCCTGGAGAGCGTGTTTCCCGAAAGGGAACGCGGGTTCAAATCCCGCCCTCTCCGCTAGAAACGCCTCACACTGTGAGGCGTTTTTGTTTTTCCTCTACGTACTGTCATTGCGAGCCACGAGCCTTAAACGGCGAGAGGTCGAAGCAGTCTCTATGCCTCAGGTGAGGGAGAGCTATTTTTGATTCGCCCTCGCAGGAGTCAAATAGCCCAACCCCTTTTGACCGTCCATGACCAGGTCCAGGTGATGTCCTGCGCGTTCGGTGGGGATATGGATCACTTTGATGCAAGCGCTGGCAGCCGTTTGCTCGGGGATGAATTGCGAGATCTGGTTCTGCGCTTTGTTGATAAACTCGAGATTCAGGTGATCGCCGGGCTCTTCGGGATAGACCGCCAACGGATAGATCTGTGACTCGACCAGATCCTGGAAGAAATGCGTCCCGTAGGAGGGCTCAGCGCTGAAGCCGCTTTTGCTGCTGGCAACTTCGATCAGTGCGCGCGTGTTGAAGATATCCGCATACGTGACCGGCACCCCCTGCATCGTATCCGACGAGCCCCAGCGGCCGGGACCGATCAAGAGGAACGGCTTGCCTTCCAGGGCGCTGTTGAGATGCCCGATACAACGCGCCACTTCCAGATATTCACGAGGTGTTTTTAGCTGGTAGTAGGCTTGCGCATCCACGTATATGAGATACTCGATCTGGCTCACGCGTCCCTGAGGCACCATTCGGGTGCAGAGCAGGATCTTATCCTGTGCGCCAAGGTCGGTGGGCATGGACTGAGTTTCGCGACTCTCGGCGCTCCACTGGTTCTGCGGACGGCATTGCAGAAGGTGAAAAACAAGCTTCGGTCTATCCCCTCCGGGAGTGAGTGAAACGGCAAACTCGATGTCCACAGGCTGTTCGTATTGCGCGGCAAGCCGGCTCAGGACTGTCTTCATCAACGGGACAAACTCGCCGCGCTGCAGAAGGCCATCAAAGGTCAGAATCAACTGTTTCGGGTCGAGGCCGCGCCCGAACGTATGCGGAGGATGGACCGTCTCCCCATCGTCCACGGAGACCAGCCAGCGCAGAGGGTAATAACTGGACTTAAGCGCCTCTTCCACGGGCACAGTAGTCAGGATGTTGTGCTCAAGATCGAGGGCATCCATAAAATGCTGCGAATAATAGCGGATGGCTTTGGGCGTCACTTCCGGGCGCAGCTGCGGATGGCTGAGATTGACCATGCGCGGATAATCGTTGGCGATGCGGTCGACGGCGCGGGTGCCCAGACCCATCACCAGCCGCATGAAGCCTTCTTCGCGTTTCAGCCGTGAGTTCCAGACGATGGGACTGTAGCTATATGCCACACCTGCCAGGTCGGGGAAGTAATACTGGCGGTGACGTTCGCCCTGCACGACTTGCAGCAGGATCGCCATGCGCTCGTCGTAGTCGATCAGGCCCACGCGGCGGCGATACATGAGCGCATCCGGGCTGAAGACGCTGGCATAGATCTGACGGATGGCCATCGTCAGGGCGCGCATGTTTTCTTTGAAGGTCCCCTGGTTGGGGCAGAAAATGCTCATGTACTTCCCGGCAAAGGACATGCCGAAATTGTCCTCCAGCAGGCTGGAGGAGCGGACGATCAAGGGCGTGTCCCCCACCTCACGCAGCACCTCTCGCAGCTGGTGCGCGATCTCCTCCGGGAAGCGCGCCGCAGAATATTTTTCCAGGATGGTCGGATATTCCTCCCGGATCTGTGCGGCGGTCTTATATTTCTGGTTGAGGAATTCCAGGTGGTTGCCAGCCATAAAATCATAGAAGACGTCCGCGCCGATAAAGTAGGAACGCGGCAGGTTAATCTTCTCGAAGATCTCAGGAGCGGTGTTTTGCAGGATCTTGTACGCCAGCAGCAAGCCGGCGGCCTTGCCCCCAATTTTCCCGGTGCCGATGCGACGCTCGAGAATCAAGTTGAAATCGGCGGCGGTGAACCAGCGCCGGGCAATATGGATGAATGCCAGCTGGTCGCTGACCAGGCTCTTGAGCAGCACAACGCGCAGCTCCTGCAGGTGGTGATCTACCGCTGCGCGCTCCGCTTCGGGCAGCGCTTCATATTTCTCCGCCTGGCGCAACACCATTTCCAGCGGAGCCAGCTCCGGGTTGAACGGCAGGGTCTGGTCCGGCGCGACGCTCCTGCCATCCGCTTGAGGCGTCAGCAGCTCGTCGATGATCTGATGCAGGATCTCGATGGGCAGGTTATAGGCAAAGTAGAAGTCGGTGAGCGTCCTGCGCACGCGGCTCCAGCGCAGCTCCCACTGCTCGGCTGTTTCGCTCTGCAGGCCGTTGTAGATCCCTTCGCGCTTCTGGGACTGGACCGCGCGCTCTTTGACATCCGCGTCGAAGCGCTGCGGCGTGATGATGCCGCGCCGGAAGAGCTCCTCCCGCATCCGGCGGCGGATGCCCGATGCCAGCATGGGATACTGGGCGATCAGCAAATAAATGTCCAGGACCTTCGATGATTCAGGCGGAGTGGTATGGGTTGTCATGGCAGCGACTCGGGGCTATCTATGTCTCAGGTTATAACGATCCGTATTCGTTCTATTATAAGAGCATAATAACACTCGACGTTATTATGCTCTTAACCGCTGCTAGGAGCTGTGCTGGTTCGGGTCATTCAGAGCGCCCCCTATACGGCAAAGCAGCGGAGCGGTGAGCGGATCGGTAAGGATCTCCGGTTTCCAGCCCGCCTCGTCGTCCAGCGCAAACCAGCAGACGGCGGCGATGCTGTAGAGGGCAGCCGCTTCGGGCTCTGGCTCCATGCCAGGGCCGGCAGCATATGTAGACGGCCAGCAGAAATACGTGTGGAAGCGCCGGTACACATCGCCAGCCGGGGCTGGATCGTCCAGGAGCAATCGCTCGACGGTGATCGTGAGCTGCGTCTCTTCGCGGACTTCACGGATCAGGCACTGCTCCGGGGTTTCTTCCGCCTCCCGCCCACCGCCAGGCAGGAGCCAGTAGCTGCGCCCGCCGGCATGCTCACGATGCTGGATCAGGAGGATCTGGCGATTGCGAACGATGGCTGCCTGATAGCGAATATCTCGAATCATCGGCTCTCCAGAGTATGCCTTTAATAGGATCGCGAGTACAGCCTGTAATGATACGATACCCGTAAACCCTCATGGATCGCAAGTAGTTTTTCTGCCAGGGCATCGCCAAACTCCAGCCGGACGACCTTTTCGAGATCCTCTCGGCGCTCGAACCGCCACTCGCTCGGGATGGACTGGTCACGAAACCCCTGTTCGCGCCAGAACTGCGCGACCTCAGAGACAGTCGCCTGCTTGTAGTACGGGGACTGCCGCAGCCACTCTGCAAATGTCCCCTCGGCTAGATCGTTTTCAATGATGAAGGCTGTGCCTCCCGGGCGGATCACTCGCTCGAGCTCGCGCAGCCCCGGCAGGCACTCCGGGGCGAAGAAGTAGGCGAAGCGCGCGTGGCAGATATCCACGCTCTGATCTCGCAGGGGAATATATTCAGCCGAGCCTTTTAGGACGGATACGTTTTGCAGGCCAAGCTGCGCGATCCGCTGCATGGCGAGCAGGCGCGAGGCATCGTGCGGCTCCACGGCGAACACATGCTCTGC
>DATHTH010000243.1:0-5418 GCA_035463495.1 Anaerolineales bacterium
GACTTTGCCCGCCAGGGACACCTGGGTTTGGTTGGCGCCATCGAGCGCGCCGAAGCCATCGGCGGCGAGATCACCGTAACGTCCGCCCCGGGCAACGGGACACAGATTCAGGTAAAGGTGCCGTTGTCAGGTGTCGGTTAAGGCGCGTAAAGCAAAGCTTATGCCGCAAGAAGGTGGAATGTGAGCGGACTTGAAAAGCTTGAGATAAAATCCCTTGGACGAGCAGATGCCGGTATCTTGAGTAATGTTGCGGGGGATGTATTCGACGATCCAATCATGGAATTATCCGCCGCTGAGTTTCTCGCCGACCCGCGCCATCGCCTGATCGTCGCGTTGGATCATGACCTCGTGGTGGGATTCGTCAGCGCGGTCATCTACTTGCACCCCGACAAACCATCACCCGAGCTCTGGATCAACGAAGTTGGAGTTTCACCCATCTACCAGGGACGAGGGATAGGGAAAGCTCTTCTGCAGGCCATGCTAGCCGAAGGGAAGCGATCCGGCTGCATCGAAGCATGGGTACTCACAGAGCGTGAGAACGTAGCAGCCATGGCTCTATACAAATCGACCGGTGGAGTCGAAGAGAGGCCCGATCCCACAATGTTTACATTTAACCTGTAGCGAATCGAAAACAGCGGACATTCGCTCCGCTGTTTGTCTAATTGTCACTTACCAGTTACAGCTCTCGAATATCTGGCAGCTAATCCCTTACCTTACTCCTCCCCCGCCAGCAACTTAATCCTCTCCCAGGGTTTCAATTTTTCATCTTCCGCCATCAGAGTTTTCAGCTCGTACATCTCATCGCGCAGGGCGGCGGCACGCTCGAACTCGAGGTTCTTCGCGGCTTCCTTCATCTGCTTCTCCAGCTCGTTGAGGATCTTTTGCAGCTCGTTGCGCGGCAGATCCATGAAGCTTTTGGTCTTATATTCACCGCGCATTTCAGCCACAGCCTTCTCGGAAAATTCCTCCGTGAGGTCACGGATCGCCTTATGGATGCTGACCGGAATGATGCCGTTCTCCTCGTTGTATTTCACCTGCTTGGCACGGCGGCGGTTGGTCTCATCAATAGCGCGCCGCATGGAGTCGGTGATGCGGTCGGCGTACATGATCACGCGCCCGCTGACGTGCCGCGCCGCGCGTCCGATCGTCTGGATCAGGGCAGTATCCGAGCGCAGGAAGCCTTCCTTGTCGGCATCCAGGATCGCCACGAGCGACACCTCGGGCAGGTCGAGTCCCTCGCGCAGGAGGTTGATCCCGACCAGCACGTCGAAGACACCCAGCCGCAGGTCACGCAGGATGCCGACTCGCTCGAGCGTTTCCACTTCCGAGTGGAGGTAGTGCACCTTCATCCCCAGCTCCTGCAAATACTCGGATAGATCCTCTGACATGCGCTTGGTCAGGGTTGTGACCAGGACGCGCTCGCCTCGCTCCACCCGCTCGCGGATCTCCCCGACCAGGTTATCTACCTGGCCCGTGGTTGGGCGCACTTCGACTTCCGGATCTACCAGCCCTGTCGGACGAATGATCTGCTCGACCACCTGGTCGGCCTTTTGCATCTCATACGGACCGGGCGTCGCAGACGTGTAAATCGTGTGCCCCATCACCTGTTCGAATTCATCGAACTTCAACGGGCGGTTATCGATAGCGCTGGGAAGACGGAAGCCATATTCGACCAGCGTCTCCTTGCGAGCGCGGTCGCCGTTGTACATGCCGCGGATCTGCGGAACGGTCATATGGCTCTCATCGATGACCAGCAGGTAATCGCTGGGCAGAAAGTCGATCATCGTCCAGGGATGCGTGCCGGGGGCCCGGCCGTCGAGATGGCGCGAGTAGTTTTCGATGCCGGAACAGTAACCGACCTCTTTTAACATTTCCAGATCGTAACGCGTCCGCTGCTCGAGGCGCTGCGCCTCCAGATGTTTTCCCTGCTCCTTGAAGAACGCCAGGCGCTCCTCCAGCTCCGCTTCGATGTTACGAATGGCATCCTTGAGGCGGTCTGCATCTGTAAGATACTGCTTGGCGGGATAGATCGCGACCTCGTCGGGCGCATCGAACACCTCTCCAGTGAGCGGGCTGAACTGCATGACGCGCTCGACCTCATCACCGAAGAACGTGATGCGATAGCCCCGCTTGTCCTCGTAAGCAGGGATGATCTCCAGCGTATCCCCGCGCACCCGGAAGGTGCCGGGGCGCAGTTCCATGTCGTTGCGCTGGTATTGCGATTCGATAAGCTGACGCAGCAAGGCGTTCCGGCGGTAAAGCTCGCCCACGCGCAGCCGCACCGTGCCCTTACCGAACTCCTCGGGCGATCCCAGACCGTAGATGCAGGAGACCGAGGCGACGATGATCACATCCCGGCGCGAGACCAGCGCGGTCGTCGCAGCCAGGCGCAGCCGCTCGATCTCCTCGTTGATCTCGGTCTCTTTTTCGATATAGAGGTCGTGGCGCGGCACATAGGCTTCAGGCTGGTAATAGTCATAGTACGAAACGAAATACGACACCGCATTCTCCGGGAAGAACTCCTTGAACTCGGCGTATAGCTGTGCAGCCAGTGTCTTATTGTGCGCCATGATCAGAGCGGGCTTCTGGACCTGCTGGATCACCGATGCTATGGTGAAAGTCTTACCGGTGCCGGTGGCGCCCAGCAACACCTGGTGCTGCTTACCGGAGTGGACGCCATCCACAAGCGAATGGATGGCTTCGGGCTGGTCGCCCATCGGTTGAAAAGGGGCTTGTAATTTGAAATTCATGATTTGTGTATCTCAGAAAATTGGGAACGGGTGTTCTATTATACCACCATCTCAATCGGGCAACTCCAGCCACCATACCTGGACGTGACCGCAGAATCTCAATCCCGGAGACGGTTCTGCAAGAAGAACGCTAGAGTGTATAATCACGCAACTTATTTCAGCAGGCACAATGAAGATCCTCCTCAATACTATGGCCATCTCACTCTTGCTTGCAGGCGGAGTCTTCTTCCTGCAAGGGATTAACGTCCTTCCAGGTAGCTTTATGACGGGTGACCCGCAATGGGCGATCAACGGCGGGGTGATGATCGCGGTGGGGCTGGGTCTGTTGTACCTGGCTACCCGTCGCAAATGAATGACATGGCAGAAGAATTTCAAATTGGCGACCGCGTACAGATCTTTCTCAACGCCGCCGTCTGGGGCAGCGAGGGCTGGTTCGACGGGACGGTAGTGCGCATCGACCCTTATAGCGAGCACCGCAGTTTTTACTGGGTGAGGCTGGATGAAGAGGTGGCTGCTATGCTCGCCGGAGGATCCGGCTTGATCTCTGTCTTGAATCCGAAGAACATCCGCAAGCTCCAGTCGGGGTCTAGTTAGGATTGCAGCCAGTCGGCGGCTTGTAAGGATGAGCAGCCCGGCGAAGTCTTAAGATTCATCATGGGGAATTAATTTACGCATGTTATGGTTGGATTGTTGCTTTTAGTAGAAGAGGCGAGCATATGAAATTACGATCATGGTTTCTTACATGGCTACTGCTCATGACCGTGAGTATCGCATTGTCTGCGTGTATGGGCTTGCTGCCTCTTGAGGAAGAACCTGTGACGGGTGAGTTTGGTCCACAGACTATCCCCCAGGAATTACAGACAAAAACGTTTGAAGAGCTCTGGCAGAACCTGCAGGAGAACTATATTTATTTCGAGACGGCGGACGTGGACTGGGATGGCTTGCGGGAAGAATATCTGGAACGTATCCAGGCTGGGCTGACTCCGCAGGAATTCACAGCCATGATCGATGAGCTCGAGAAGGAGCTGCCCCCGGGCAGTTTGGTCTTTGAATCGCGTCAGGAGCGGATCGAACGGGAAACAACAGATAGCTCCACGTATGAGGGGATCGGTGCTTTTGTGGGCTTCGTCGAGGAGCCCGAGCCGCATATCGTCCTGCTGGATGTGATCGAGGGATCGCCCGCGGAGCGGGCCGGCCTCGAAGCTCACGACAGCATTTTCGAGATTGACGGCAGCCCCATCCTGCTCGAGGAAGGCATGAGCGCCGTGGAGCGCATCCGAGGTCCGGCAGGGACTTCGGTTACCCTCATTGTCCAATCGCCTGGAACATCACCCCGCTCCATCGAGGTCGGACGCGGCAGGCTCACCAGCACAGGCCGGCTAAAAGCGTTCAATATCTCGAACAGAGATTATGGATACCTGCTCTTCCCCCCCATCAGCTATGAGACCCTTCCGCAAGATGTGGAGCAGAGCCTGGAGGAATTCACGGCTAATCGAAGGATGGAAGGCTTGATCCTCGACCTGCGAATTGCCAGTTCCAGTCGAGGCTGGCCTCTCGAGAGCCTGTACACGATGTTTCACGACGGCGAAATGGGCGAGTTCTATAACCGTAGTAACGAACAGACGATCAGCGTGACCGGGCAGGATCTGAACGGATCACAGGAGGTCCCACTGGTCATACTGGTCGGAGAAAACACGAGCGGCTTGCCAGAGGTGCTTGCCGGCAGCCTGCAGACACAAGGACGCGCCACCGTAATCGGCGAGAACACGCCGGGCGCCGTCGAAACGGCGACCTCTTTCTATCTGCCTGATGGGTCGCAGGCATTCATCGAAAGCACATCCTTCGTATTGCCAAACGGGGATCAAATTGGAACAACGGGCGTCATCCCCGATATCTCCATGGACGTGGGCTGGGATGAGGTCTTACCGGACCGCGACCCGGTGCTCGACCGGGCAATTCTTTATCTGGATCTGCAGCCATGAAGAAGATACTCGTTTTTGTCATCGGCGCTTTCGTGATTTCAGCCTGTCTGCCCCAGGGGAGAGACATACCGCAGAGCCCGTTGTTAGCAATGCTGGAGCGCAAATCCGGACTGATCGCCTATATGGGCGTGGATGGAAATATGTATGTCTCGGATCAGGGCGGAGGCAATCTCGTTCAGCTCACAGATGACGCGGAGCTCCCCGAGAACCAGGGTCAGGCATTCCTCTACTATCAGCATCCCACCTGGGCACGCGATGGAAGCCAGCTGGCGTTCGTCGGCTTAAGCTCGGATGGAGAGCAGGTCGAGACCAGAGTCATCGTCGCAGAGCCGGATGGAGACTCGCAAAAAGAAGTCCACCGGAGCGAGAGTGAATTTCCGATCTACTTGAACTGGTCTCCGGATAATGAAAATGTCGGTTTCATTTCCAGCAATCAAAACGGTGACAATATCATCCTGCAAAGTGTGCCGGCAGCAGGCGGCGAACGGACGATTCTGGATGTCGGCTCGCCGTATTACTGGTCGTGGGCGCCCGATGGAAACGCAATGATCGTCCACGCGGGTGGTGCGGCTGCGTCTGTGCCGGAGCATCTGGCATTCCTGGATGTGGATGCGCCGGTAATCACCGAACAGGCGGTGGACGTCACCGCGGAAGCACTCCAGGAAGCCTCCACCCAGGCATTCCAG
>DATHTH010000244.1:0-3632 GCA_035463495.1 Anaerolineales bacterium
ACCTTGGCGAGCCCGAAATCCGTGATGACCGGGCGCGCCTCCCTGCCGGCCCGGTCGAGCATGATATTGCCCGGCTTGACATCCCGGTGGACGATGTCCTTCGCATGTAAATAGTCCAGCGCTGCACCGATCGGCCTGAGGAACCCCAGCGCGGTCTCGAGGTCCAGCCTGCCATTGTTGAGCAGGTCGCCGAGCGGGTCCCCCTCGATGAACTCCATCACCATGTACGGGCGGTCCTCTACCTGGCCGGTATCCAGGACCTTGACGACGTTGGGATGATCGAGCTCGCGCAGGGCGCGGGACTCGCGCTCGAAGAACATGTGCATCACCGGGTCATCCTGGATGGCTTCGCGCATGAGCTTGATCGCCACGACCCGTCTCAGCGTGGGATGCGTGGCTTTGTAGACCTCCGCCATGCCGCCCCGCCCGGCGATCTCCAGGTCCGTGTATTCGTGGAAGTGGGCGCTCGGAAACGTGGAGGGCTCGAGCGGAGGCAGCACCGGGCGTCCCGATCTCTGATAGTCTACATAGATGTGATAGAACCGGCGGTCGACGAACCTCTGTAAGCCCCGGTTGAGCGGTTGAAAGATCAACGCAAATACGACCGTCGAGAGCAGGATGGCGATAAGCGGACCCGCGCTGAATCCCCCGGCGAGCGTCGAGAGGAGGCGCAGGCTCACGGCAAAGAGAGCCACCAGAACTGTCGTCAAGGCGCCGTAGACGAGCGAGCGGTTGATCGCAAAGTCGATATCCCAGAGGCGATAGCGCAGCACCGCGACCGCCATCGTCGCCGGCACGATCATCAGGGAGAGCTGCCGCAGGACGCGGGCGACGAGCGAAACGACCAGCGACGGGTTTTCGCCATAGCCCAGCACGTTGAACACCACCACGTACGTGCCCACGAACAGCACCGTGACGATCATGCCGAACAACACCCACTTGGTCTGCTGTCTCTGGACGGGCGTGGAGAGCCTGCGATAGCGGTAGACCTGCGCCGCGATCCCGCCCGCCAGGAGCAGGATGAACAGCCCGATATCCCATGCCTGCTGGGCGGTGTGACTGTAATTCTCCGCCGTGCGGAGCTCCGCTTTGTAGGTCGGGATGTAGTCCACGAGCCAGATCCCGATGCGCCAGACCGGGAGCGGGACCAGGATCCACCAGATCCAGCGCGGGAGCGCTTTTCCGTTCGGGAACAGGTAGACAAACCATGCCTGCATGCTTTCTGCCATGCCCGGGAGAATCGCCAGGGCGAAATAGGGCAGGTTCGCGTTGGCGGTGGGACCGGTATACAACGCGCCGGTGAACAGCAGCATGGATGCCACCACCAGGGTCATCAGCTCGTCGCCGCGCCGCCAGACGAGGAGGAATGCAATGACCCCGAAAAAGAGGACCGTGAGGATGTCCGTGACCACCAGCACGTAGGCGGGGAACGTCAGGGGCAGACCCGCTGCCCGGAGCGCCGCCTGCGACTCCGGGAGCAGGCGCAGACCGATCTCGAACGAGGGCTGAATTCCTGCAACAAACAGGAAGATCGTGAATGCCGCCATGCCGGTCCACAGGAGGCGCGCGGCTCTTAACCGGAACCCGGTGAGCTTGACGCTTTGTGCGGAAGAGCTGCCAGCGGACATAAGCATGCATTTTACTCCGCGCGCACTGTGGGTAAAAAGGGTGTCGCCCTTTTGCAATGCGAGGGGATGGGGCAACGAGCGCGGCCAGACAGCCGGGTCAAGATCGCAAGAAAAGTCAAGAAACGATCCTGCTTAACTCGTATACTTGGCGGCGAGGCAGAATGGTGTTTACGACCAACGAAAAGTACGAGCAGGCAATTCTCTCGACTCTCCTGTATGTCCAGTCCCATCTTGAGAGCCACCTGACCCTGGAGACTCTGGCGGGGCGCGCCGGGTTTTCTCCCTATCACTTTCACCGGATCTTCCGGGATGCGATCGGCGAGCCCATCAAAGAGTATATCCGCCGCCTGCGGATGGACAGGGCTGCGTATCGCCTGAAGATCAGCGAAGAGACGATCCTGCGGATCGCCGTGGATGCGGGCTTCCGGACTCACGAGTCCTTTACGCGTGCGTTTCAGAGACAGTTTGGCATCCCACCCAATGAATTTCGCAGAAACTTTCTACAGGCATCGCGCGCCCGGAAGAAACAGCTTCCGCCTCGCTACATGACAGAGTTCCATCTGGAGGGTGAACCGGACTTGCTTGCAAATGGATCGACATCTTCCCAGGTCCGCCTGGAACAGGTACGGCCGATCATCGTCGCGTTCGTGCGGCATGTCGGTCCCTATGACAGGCTGCTGGATCCGGGCTCGCCGATGTCCCTGCTCTGGCAGGAATTGTTCGACTGGGGCAATGCCAACCGATTGATCAATGCGGATTCGCTGTTGATCGGCATCCCCCAGGACGATCCTTCTATCACACCGCCCGAAAAACAGCGTTTTGACGTGTGTGTTCAAATCCCCGAGTTTCGCAACCCGTCGGGACATATCGGCTGCCAGACGATCGCAGCCGGGACCTTTGGCGTGGGCAGGCATTACGGTCCGTTCGACGACCTCGCCGATACATACATGCATGTGTACGACACGCTCATCACAACGGGCAAGTGCAGGCTGCGGACGCAGGCGCCGTTCGAAGTGTACAGTTATTCAACCGTGAAAGGCGACATCCGCATCCATTTTACGGATGTGTACCTGCCCGTGGAGCCCGTGAAGAAACACAACCGGAAGCAAGAGGGATCACTTTGAATTCGTCACATGACATTTTTCGATTTCTGGCGACTGTTGGTCTCGATACGGTCTCGAAGAGCACTCAGCCTACTCGACCAACGGAGTGCTGTGGAATCGAAGTGTCAGATTGCTAGATTTTGAAAAGGAGAATGAAATGGCCGGATTTGAAATGAGTGAAAGGATCGCGCGCCCGCCCAAGGAGGTATTTGACTTTATTACCGCCTCCGACAACGCTCCCAGGGTTGCCCCGTCCGTGAAGAGCATGGTCAAGCTGACGGAGGGCCCCGTTGGCGCAGGGACGCGTTACCGGGAGACCCGCCTGATGAATGGGAAAGAAGCGCATGCCGAGCTGGAGGTGGTTGCCTACGAGCCAGGTCGGACGTATGCCGTAAGGAACCTGACCGAGGGGATCGAAACGGTCTACCGGTATACCTTCCATCCCGAAGCCGGCGGCACACGCGTGGACCTGGTCTGTGAGCTCAAGGCGGGCGGATTGAAGAAGCTTATGCTTCCCATGGTAGCTTCCATTCTGAAGAGGGAAGACGGCGACCATCTGCAGAGATTGAAACAGGCGCTGGAATGAGCCAGAATGACCGCCGTCTGCGGCGTTCGAGCAGTTGACCCCGCGCAGCTTTCTGGCGTCCCCCATTCGACGAGCACGAATGGGGAGGAAAAATAGGGTCTGGATGAACACTCCAATGTACACCCAGATAACAATTGCCCCTCGCCTTGAAGCGACGTGAACTGAATGACCGGGCATCTTCTTGCTCAAGGAATAAAGGTCTCGCTCACAGAGGCGCTGAAGTTGGCAGGGCTTGCTATTGCACCCGGTGTATAGAGATCGTTCGAGAAGGCAAAGATCACAATACGGTACGAGACCCCGCTCTGTAATGACAAT
>DATHTH010000245.1:0-3276 GCA_035463495.1 Anaerolineales bacterium
CTGGCATAGATCAAGGAACTGATCATCCGTGATGCAGCCATCCTCCAACCCTGTTGTATCCTGCGGCCAGCCCAGTGTCAGATATGGACCCACCTCCTTCCATAGCTTCTTGGAGAAGGAACCCGAGGAAGCGTAGTGCCACGTGGAGTGCAATGGATGGATCTGTAAGGGCAGCGCATACACGCGCACTGCGCCGCTCAAGCGGGTCGCGATGAAACGGGTGATCGCATGCACCTTGAACAGCATCCCGGCCTTGAAGCGCAGCTCGACAATCGCGCTCCATTCGCCCAGAAGAAGATCGATCCGCTGGCCGTCAACGCTTAGCCTTGCCGAGCTTTCATCGATCAGTTCCAGGTTGATCGGCAAAGTAATCGTCCGCGGACCATCCCGTCCCTGGGTCTGAGGCCCCGGCAGCGATGCAGTGAAACGATCCTTGCCAGCACGTTCAAGTTTGACGACCGTTGTCTTCTTCAAGGTCTCGTCTTCAGTGGTGAGCAGTGTGCCGACCCCTAATTGTCCGCGGATATCAGGCGTGCCCAATCCGGGCAGTGTATTGACAGGCAGGGCGGGGCGAGCCGGGAACATGGCCGGCCACCACAGCGCCGTGGATGGGTAACCCATCTCGGCTGCTTCTTCGAAGAATGTTTTGGTCGTATACGGCGGAACAAACTGTTCACCGACTGCGCTCTTGCGCGTGCGCAAAATGGAAACGTAAGGAACATACGTGGCAGGGTCCCGATGCACAAAGTCAAAGATTCCATGCCCACCGGGATCCACACCCGTGGCGATGCTGGTCCAAGAGACCTCGGTCTGCGGAGGTGAACTTACCTGCAGCTTCGAATACCCACCATGCTGACTCATTTTTTCGAAATTCGGTAACTGGTTTTTCCCTGCCAGGTCTTCAAAGACGGCAGAATCAAAGGAATCAAAACCCAGGATCAGTGTTTTCATGCAGCCGCTCTATTGCGTGTGCTCGTCTTCATCCTTTCGACGCCCGCGGCGAAGCCTGGCAATCCCGCTGCGAATCTGGCGTGAGAAGAAGAACAACACACCAGAGACCACAGCCACGAGCCCGGCAAGGGCCTGGAATAATATGCCACCAGTATTTGGATCGATATACATTTTTACTCCTTTGTCTGTCGTATGCGCAATGAATACAGCTGCTTGCAAAATATCACCCTTTAAAAATCACGGTTGTCTTATACCCTACGCATATCGAAAAGTCAAACCACCAATATTCCCATGACGGACAAATTCCATATCCTATATAACGGAATCAGGTAGAATCCTATTATGCACAACGACGACGTCTCCCCCGCCCGGCAGCAATATCTTGATATAAAACGCGAATATCCCAATACGATCCTCTTTTTCCGGCTCGGCGATTTCTACGAGACTTTCGACGAAGACGCCGAGCTGACCGCGCGTGAGCTTGATATTGTGCTGACATCTCGATCCGTAGGGAAAGGCATCCGTGCACCCTTGGCCGGAATTCCTTACCATGCGGTTGAAAACTATCTGGCACGCCTGATTGAGAAGGGCTATCACGTCGCCATTTGTGAACAGATTGGCGATACCCCCGTCAAGGGACTTTTTCCACGTAAAGTGATTCGGGTCGTCACTCCTGGAACCGTGACCGAGCCGGCACTGCTGCCGGGCGATTCCAACAACTATCTTGCCTCGGTCGTCCTGGACGAGAAGCTCGCTTCCGTTTCGTACGTCGATATCACCACCGGAGAGTTCGCCGTTACCGAGCTGCCACTCGAAGCGTTGCGCGCCGAGCTGACGCGTTTACATCCCGCCGAAATATTGTATCCGGATAACCAGACCCTCAACGATGGGATCCAGGGGCACAAAACAGCATATCCTGCCTGGCGCTTTGAACCGGGAAAATGTGAGGAAACGCTTCTCGCACACTTCAAAGCCTCCACCTTGGAAGGATTTGGGATCAAAGGTCACGGGCTGGCCATGCGCGCCGCGGGAGCCGTGCTCCAATATCTCAAAGACACACAACCCGACTCCCTTGCGTTGCTCACCAGCCTGCGGAGTTACAGCATCAACGAGTTCATGACACTCGATGCTGCCACGCGGCGCAATCTAGAATTGGATGAAACTCTGCGCGGTGAGCGTAAAGGCTCCTTGCTCGGCACACTCGATAAGACGGTCACGCCGATGGGCAAACGTATGATCCATCAATGGGTCAGCCAGCCGCTGCTCAACGTGGACCGGATTAAGCGCCGCCAGAACGGCGTCCAGTACTTCTTCGACGACGGCATGAAACGCGCCGAGCTGCGCGCGGCGCTGAAACCTTTAGCAGACCTCGAGCGCCTGGTGAACCGCGTGTTGGCCGGATATGCCCAGCCGCGCGATCTGGTCGCCATGCGAGACACACTGGCCCGCCTGCCAAACGTTTTGAATATTGTTGGACAGGACCAGTCCCCGACATTGCCCAAACTGGAGTTGGCCGATGAGGAATTGTCGCTGCTGCAGTGCTGCATCGATGACGATCCACCTGCTACGCTACAGAATACCGGGGTCATTCGGCCAGGATATTCACAAGAGCTTGATTCGATAATAGAAGCATCGCAGCATGCCCGCGATTGGATCGCGAACCTGGAAGCAGTCGAGCGCGAGCGTACGGGGCTCAAGACTTTGAAAGTTGGCTACAACAAAGTCTTTGGGTATTACATCGAGATCTCGCGCGGCGCATCAGATAAAGCCCCATCGAATTACATCCGCAAGCAGACGTTAGTCAATGCCGAAAGGTTCATTACTCCTGAGATGAAAGAGTATGAGACTCTCGTCTTGAATGCCGAGGAACGCATTCGTGAAATTGAGTTGCGCCTCTTCAAAGAAACCTGCGCACAGCTGAGCAAGTCAGCCTACAGGCTGCTTCAGCTCGCGCGCTCCCTGGCGATCCTCGATGTCTTATCTGCGCTGGCCGAGACAGCTGCACTGAGTGGCTACGTCCGGCCGGAGGTTCACGCTGGCAGTGAGCTGGAGATCCACGAGGGCCGCCATCCGGTGGTGGAACAATCCCTGCACGGACATCGCTATATTCCGAATGATGTCATCTTTGAGCAGGGTGAGATCGTGCGCGTGATCACGGGGCCCAACATGTCTGGCAAATCCACCTACCTGCGGCAGACCGCGCTGATCGTGCTGATGGCGCAGATCGGGTCCTTCGTCCCCGCGGATTCCGCCCGGATCGGGCTCGTGGACCGCATCTTCACGCGCATCGGCGCGCAGGATGAAATCCACGCCGGTCAATCCACG
>DATHTH010000246.1:0-5528 GCA_035463495.1 Anaerolineales bacterium
GATGAAGCCCGAGCGTTGAGCTTTCATCACCGGGACCACCTGGCGGGTCAACTCTGCCAGCCCGATCACATTGACCTCATACGTCTGGCGTAGCTCTTCTGGTGAGAGCTCCTCGAACCAATCATAGATGGCCCACCCGGCGATGTTTGCCAGCACGTCGATGCGTCCGTAATTCGACAGCGTCTTCTCGACCAGATGAGTGATCTCATCGAGCTTGGTCAGGTCGGTCGGCACTGCGAGCGCCTGTCCACCCATCCCTTCGATCTCCCTTTGCAGCTTTTCCAATCGTCCTGCGCGCCGGGCGGCAAGCACCGTGATGGCCCCGCCGCGTGCGAACTCCCGCGCCACCGATTCCCCGATGCCCGAGGAGGCCCCGGTCACGATCACGACTTTTCCATCAATCGCCGGTCGTCTTTGTATCTGCATCATATTCCTCTATCATAAACTAAAACGTGGATGTAGTCCCGCTGTTTTGCGGAGGTAGTGGTTTCATGGGTTTTGCGAGCCCACTTTAACTATCTATCAGAATAGTACGCTGCAAACTCCAGGCTGGATGTAAGCGGCCGCGCATAATACACTTGACACAGCTTCCAAATTGAATATAATGTCCTTGCCCGACGTCAGGGTGCCCCCCTCACTCTGACGTCGGGCATTTAAGTTGCCTGTATCTCCAGCGCTGTAGATTGCCTCCTTGACGCACCATACGCCAGCCGATATAATCTGCCCGCTTGATTGGAAACCCAAGGGACGGAACGCTCATGCGCCTGCCCGTATAAATACTGAAGGAGTAAGTGAATGCCCCCACATCCAAAGCGCAAACATTCGAAGAGCCGCCGCAACATGCGCCGCGCCCACGATGCTTTGCAGCCGCGCAACCTGACCGCCTGTGCCAACTGTGGCTCGATGCGTCTTCCACATACCGTCTGTGCTAACTGCGGATTCTATGAGGGACGCGAAGTCGTCGAGATCAAAAAGGATAAGAAGAAAGCTGAGTAGGGTGATTTGAATGCGCCCAGTTAGAAACGGGTCGTGACGAACACGACTCGTTTGTGTTTAAAATGCTGTAGGGCAGCTGCGCCTACAATCCCAAACCATCATGGATCTACATGAACCTTAATCCACAAACTACAGCGTTTGTATTCCCCGGGCAGGGCTCGCAGGCAGTCGGCATGGGCAGGGAGCTTGCAGAGACCTATCCGGTTGCCCGGGAGACATTCGATGAAGCCGACTCCATCCTTGGGATTTCGCTCTCGCAGTTGATGTGGGACGGTCCAGCCGAGGAGCTGAACGATACGGTCAATACCCAGCCCGCTCTCTACGTGCATTCAATCGCCGCGTGGAGGACGTTCATGCTCCACGACCGCGACTTTCGACCAGCCACCGTTGCAGGGCATTCCCTCGGTGAGCTTTCCGCGCTAACGGCCTCCGGCGCGTTGTCGTTTGCCGACGGACTCAGGCTCGTGCGGGCGCGCGGGGAACTGATGAAGCGTGCAGGTGGGATCAATCCCGGCGGCATGGCTGCGATCCTCGGTGTGGATATTCCGACGTTAGACCAGGTCTGCGCGGAGGCAAGCACGGCAGAGGAGACTGTCCAGGTTGCGAACGATAATTGCCCCGGCCAGGTGGTGATCTCCGGGCACAGAGCTGCCCTGGAGCGAGCCATGGCGGGGGCAAAGTCCGCAGGTGCAAAACGAGCCCTTCCTTTGCAGGTCAGCATTGCTGCCCACTCCCCGTTGATGGCGATCATACAGGAGGACTGGAATACGGCGGTGGATGGCTGCGCTGTGCAGAAACCCGTCATTCCGGTCGTTGGCAATGTCCATGCCGCCCCCATGCTGACCGCCGACGAATTACGCGCCGATATCAAGGCACAGATGCAGTCGCGCGTTCGCTGGACGGAATCGGTGCAGCTCATGCAAATGAACGGAATCCAGGCGTACGTCGAGGCGGGCAATGGCGAAGTCCTGCTCGGTATGATCAAGCGGATCGATGGCTCCGCTCTCCGAGTCCCCCTGGGCAATCCGAAGGATTTCATCGCGGTGCGAGATTAATGGGGCTATACTTTCCATATGGCTGACTTAAGTGCCCGCATGGAGCGTGTGATCGAGCAGTTGAGCGGTAATGAGGCACTGGTGGGGATGCTCGAGACAGAAGCCGCAACCGAGATGCTCGATTGGGGTATCGCCACGGCAAAATCACTCATTACGAGGACGAATGAGCTGGACGACTTTGCGGCGGAGCTTGCGGTCCTGCCGCGCTTGAAGGCGATCCGGCAATCAATGCGAGCGATCGGGAACTGGGCGGCCGGTAAATACGCCGACCCTGCCAGCCGGATAGAGCTCAGGGACAAACTGCTCCGACATTTCAGGACAATTTTCGGCGAGGAGAAGCCGCTTCCTCCTCCTGAGAAAGTGGATGCAGTCTTGAACCAGGTGGACGATCGCGAAAAGACGCCTCACGAGCTGATCGTAAGGTTACGACAATTGCTGGAAGAAACAAGCTAAGGAGAAGTAATGCCAAAACGACGCAAAACGACCCGAACGAACGCCTCCACCACGTTACTGATTCTGGTCGTTCTTTTTATCCTTGGAGCTTATTATTCATTAACTGGGCGAAATTCAGAGAACACGCCTACTCCAGGAAGCGGAACTTCACCCGTTAACACGCAGTCTTCGCCTGTCGTCAGCGCGCCCACATCGGTAAATGCAAGCGGCACGTGGTGGGAGGTGTATTTCACCGATCCGGTCAACATCAATAATCCGGCAGACTGGCAAAGCTCCATCGCCGGCCGCTTGGTCGAAAAGATCAACGCTGCGCAGACGAGCATTCATATCGCTTCCTTCGAGTTCGACCTGACCCCTGTGGCGGAGGCGCTGATCGCCGCCAGAGAACGCGGCGTGGATGTGCGCTGGGTCACGGACGATGAGCATGGTCTCGAAGCGGATGAAGATCCGGGTCACGGCCAGTTCGCCTTGCTGCAGGATGCCGGGATCGAAGTCCGCTCAGATAACCGTTCGGCGCTAATGCACAACAAATTCTGGATCTTCGATGGGCAGATCGTGTGGACCGGCTCCACCAACATCACACAAAACGGCATTTTCAAGCAGGACAACAATGTCCTCGTGATCCATTCCCCGGAGCTGGCTGCCATCTATGAGCGAGAATTCCAGGAGATGTGGGATGGGCAGTTCGGTCCCCGTTCCCCGTCGACTCTCGATGAGCAAATTGCAACCGTGAACGGGTCGCAGATCGTGGTTGTATTCACTTCCGAAGACCCCGCTCTCGAAAATGCCATCGTGCCGCTCGTGGAGTCGGCAAACAGTCAGATCCGCTTTCTTACCTTTGCCTTTACCGACTTCCCACTTGCGGATGCCATGAGTCAGCGATGGAACGCTGGTGTGGATGTGGCCGGCGTATTCGAGACTGTGGGGAGCGAAACCGACGCTGCAGAGCTCAAGACACTGATGTGCAGGAATGTCCCGGTGCGCCAGGATGGTAATCCGAACTTTCTGCACCACAAATATATCGTTGTGGATGAACGTATTGTGGTCACCGGCTCTATGAATTACTCCACGAACGCCGAAACGAGTAACGACGAAAATGTGATCATCATCGAGAATCCTGAAATTGCCCGCCTGTATTTGCAGGAATTCGAGCGCGTTTGGGGCCTTTCCAACGAGCCGGATGTGGAAACGATCGCCTGTGGATAGCTATACCGTTCTTGAGACATGAAGGTCGAAAAGGCTTCGGTTCCCACTTGAATCGCTTGCTTGTAATCCGTACAATGATCTTAGAAAAGGGGATGCACCAGCGATCCGAATAGAAATGGCACTGGAGGAGACATGGACCCATTGTTCACGTTCGTGCTCGGTTTGCTCATCGGCTGGTTGATCGAATGGCTCATTGACTACTTTTACTGGCGCCGGCGAGCTGCGAAGTCCACAACATCGGCAGATCCAACCTCTGGGATGGAAAGACGAACATCTCTCCGCCGATATGAAACCTCACCCCGTGCCGCCCGGGCGGTGCCCGATGATCTTAGAGTCATCAAGGGCATCGGACCGGTCATCGAACGTAAGCTGAACGATGCGGGGATTCATACCTTTGAGCAGCTTGGCAGCCTGACGGCCTCGCAGCTGCGCCGGATTCTGGGCAATTCTATCGAGCGGCTCTCAGATGAGGAGTCTTTGCTGCTGCAGGCGCGCGATCTGGCGCGCCGCAAGTAGGTGATCCATGACGCGTCTCAGCGCTCCTCGCTATGATCTTTTTAAGTTGCTGGTAACAATTGTCCTGGTCATCATACTGATACTGTTGCTGTTGCGTGACGGCGCGACAACCCCGGCTGCAACGCTGCCTGCGGAGACTGATCCAGTCTCTTCTGCCACCACGGAACTCACTTCGCTCGCTCCTTCAGAGAGCGCGATGACCTCACTCGCGCCCTCTGAGACTCCTCCTGCTGAGTCCACACCCACATCGGCTGCAACGGACACTACCCTAAACTCCACTCCGACCTCACCATCTGCTTCCACAGCAACACAGGCATCGACGAATGTCGCCCTGACCTCCGCCTCGCCAGCTGCAGATGAAACTGCCTCATGCAATACGCGGCTGCCCAGTCGCCTGAGCATCGGCCAGCGGGCTCGAGTGGCTCAGAGGCTGAACCTGCGTACTGCGCCGTCGATCGATGCGCCAGTCTTGCAGACCAACGCCGTGGACACGACCGTTGAAATTTTCGGGGGACCGGTTTGCACCCCTGTCGGGGAGCGTGCTTATCTCTGGTGGCAGGTGCGACTATTCGACGGAGCGGAGGGCTGGTCTGCAGAAACTCAGCTTAACGAACCTGCCTACTTGCTGCAGCCGATCCCCTGACTAAACCCACATCTGAAAGGATATCCCGCAATGGAAAAGAAACGCAGAACCACAGGACAATCCACCAGGACAGCTGTCCGAAGATCCCCTTCACGCTCGCAAGCGCAGGGAACGGACATGGCAGCGGTCTTCAATGCTGCAGCGAAAACGCTAGCGGCAAATCGCTCCACGCTGAACGAGTCCGATATCGAAAACCATAATCATGGCGACAACATGGCGCAAGCTTTCAAAATGATCGCAAAGGCGATGGCGCAGGAGCGCGGCGCCCCGCCCTCTCAGCAGCTTCGTCATGCCAGCGAATACCTCGCTCAGAATGCGAACAACGGTTCAGCTCATGTGTATTCTCAGGGGCTCGCGCAGGCGGCGCAGCAATTCCAGGGTCAGCAGTCGATCACACCGGACAATGCCATGCTTCTTCTGCAATCCCTGCTGGGTGGTGGGCAACAGGCTTCTCCGCAGGGGGGCGCTGATCTGCTGGGGTCCCTGCTCGGCGGGCAGCAGGTGAAGCAAACCGAGGGAATTGATCTGGCTGCACTTGTGAGCGCGGGCTTGACCTTTATGAGCGCGAAACAACAGGGACAGGATAACGTCCAGGCGGCACTCACGGCTTTGATGTCCTCCGGGCCCATGGCGCAGCGACCCCATCGCCAGCAATCCGG
>DATHTH010000247.1:0-3944 GCA_035463495.1 Anaerolineales bacterium
ATGGCATACTGGATCGCGCGGGTGAGCAGGCGACCGTCCACCCGCCCTTTGATCAAGTAATCCTGTGCGCCCGCCTGGACCGCCTGGGTGCCAAGCTCCTCATCGGCATGACCCGTCATCACGATAACAGGAAGCTGGGGAGCATGCCCGAGAACAGCTTTTAGAGTATGCATCCCTTCACTATCCGGCAGGGAAAGATCCAGCAGGACAGCGTGAACATGGGTTCTTGTCAGACGCTCCAATCCTGCTTCGAGACAATCTACCCACTCCAGTTGAAAATCAGTTGCAGACGGTGTGAACTTCAACTCCTCTCTTACGAGGCGGGCATCTGCCGGGTTATCTTCGATGAGAAGGATGTTGACCGATACATTCATCATTGAACAGTTTCCTGAAAGAAAGAAATTCGAGAATGCTGCCGCTTGGCTTTATACATGGCAACATCGGCATAGCGGATGAGAGCTTCAATCTCCTGCGCGTCATCTGGGAAGATACTGATACCCACACTGGCTTTGACGGAGGTCGTCGCGCCTTCAAGGACGACCGGTTCATCGAGTGACCGAAGCAGCTTTTGTGCCACGGCAACGCAATCCGTCTGGCTGGCGATCCCTTCGATAATGAGAATAAATTCATCCCCACCAAGCCGCGCAACTGTATCACTGTGGCGCAGCGAAGCCCTTAAGCGGCGGGCGGCGAGTTGCAGGATAATATCTCCCTTCTCATGCCCCAGTCTGTCATTGATCAGCTTGAAATCATCCAGATCCATCAGCATGACTGCCGCTTTCCACTTAAGCGTGGCACCCACTCGATTGCGCTCCGCGTGCCGAATGGCCTGTGTCAGGCGATCATGGAAGAGAGTACGATTGGGCAGGCCGGTCAATGCATCGTGCATGGCAAGATATTTAAAGCGCTCCTGTACAGCCTTTCGCTCAATGGCGTAATGGATGGTTCGCTTCAAATGTGGGCTGGTGCATTCGTTCTTAATGATGTAATCCTGCGCGCCGAGCTGTGCTGATTGCAGGGCAAGCTGTTCATCCCTCATCCCGGTCAAGATGACAATAGGAATCTGCGGGACAAGCGCGCTCAAGTGCTCGATAGTAGAGAGACCAGTGGAATCGGGCAGGTTCACATCCAACAGGATCACATCGAATGCTTCCCGCGCATATTTTGAAGCGGCATCTTCCAGACTGTTTACATCCGAGAGATTGTAGATCGCGCCGAAGTCTTGGTCAGGCGCAAGCATTTCACGGATCAGGCGGACGTCCCCCGGATTATCTTCCACGAGTAGGATATTCAGGCGATTGGGAAACATAGCAGAGATGCACACACCTTACAAATTTGGCAGCTTCACAATCTCGAGCCAAAAATCTTCAATAGACTTGATGACTCTCACGAATTGCGCGAGATCGACTGGTTTGGTGACATATGCATTGGCGTGCAGATTGTAACTGTGCACGATATCCTGCTCTGCCTGAGAAGTGGTCAGCACCACGACCGGAATGCGCTTCAACTCCGGATCTTCCTTGATGGCGTCCAGCACTTCGAATCCATTCATAAGGGGCAGGTTCAAATCCAGCAGGATCAAATCAGGGCGGACGGCGTTCGCATGCTCCCCCTCCTGCTTCAGGATCGCCAGCGCTTCCTGCCCATCTACGGCGACTACCATATTGTTATGGACCTTGGCATCCCGCAATGCCTCACGGGTCAGGCGCACATCGCCCGGGTTATCCTCCACAAGCAGGATTTCAATCGGTTTGGAAATTCTTGTGTTCATCGTTTCTCCTCAGTCGTATGGACGACATCAAGCGGCTTCCAGCGCTGGAAGCGTGAAGTTAAAAACAGAGCCCTGACCGCGCTGCGACTCGACCCAGATCCGTCCACCGTGGCGCAGGATAATGCGCTTGCAGATCGCCAGCCCGATGCCGGTCCCCGGATAGGCGCCTCTTGTATGAAGGCGCTGAAAAATGACAAAGACTCGCTCGGCAAATTTCTGATCGAAACCGATGCCATTGTCGCTGATCGAGAAGAGCCATTCACCACCCTGCCGACGCGCATCCATATGAATACGAGGGGACTCCGCTCCGCGGAATTTGATAGCATTTCCGATCAGATTCTGCAACACCATGACGAGCTGCAGTGGATCCCCGCAGATGAGCGGCAGCGCCTCGTGTGTAATTCTGGCGCCGTTTTCTTCGATCGCAAATTCCAGGTTGGCTAGAGCATCTTTTAGCACATTTTCCATTGAAACCGGAATGTGCTCCTTCCCACGAGTTCCCACCCGCGAATACGCCAGTAGATCGTTGATCAGGTTTTGCATGCGGGTCGCGCCATCCACCGCATACTGGATGAACTCATCCGCGTCGCTGTCCAGCCGGCCGGTGTAGCGGTCCGACAGCAGGTGCATATAGCTCGAGATCATCCTGAGCGGCTCCTGTAGATCGTGGGAGGCCACATAAGCAAATTGCTCCAGCTCGGCATTGGAGCGGCGCAGATCTTCGGTGAGACGCTGCAGAGCCTCTTCTGCCTCTTTGCGCTCGGTGATATCCAGCAGCGCTGTCAGAAAATAGACCGGTTTGCCATCCGGATCGCGGCGCAGCACAGTATTGACATCAGCCCAGACGATCGACCCATTGCTATGCAAGTAGCGTTTCGTGAACCGCGTTGAATCTGCCTCCCTGGCTAGCAAAGGTGCGATGGCTTCCTCCGAAGCTCGTACATCATCGGGGTGTGTGATCTCCCGCCAATTTTTGCTCTTGAGATCAGATTTTGGGTATCCAATCATGGCGCAAAAAGCGTCGTTCACATCCATTGTGCCATCCGGGAACGTGATCGATTTGCCGATAATGGAATGGTCGAATAGATATCTGAATTTGTCTTCGCTCTCTCGGATCGCCTCTTCCGCCAGCTTACGCTCGGTGATATCAGAGATGGTCAGCAACAATTGCTCTCGGTCGCGAGACGAGAAAGTGACCGCGCTGGCGCGCAGCCAGACATCTCTCCCAAAGGTGCTGACATGATGAATATCGGCCACCACATGTACCTTCCCGGCAATCGCTTTCTCTGCGAGACTGAACAGGCCGGATCTCTTCCAAGATTCAAGCTCGCGGAAGTTCTGGGCCATGAGAGCTTCCACCCGGGCGCCAATGATGGATGCGGCATTTTCGTTGGCATATGTGCACTGCCCGGAAATCTCAAACGTGAGCATCCCTACCGGCACCATGTTGAGAACTTTTTCATTAAATTCCAGCAGCTCGTTGATCTGTGTCTCTGCCTGTTTGCGCTCGGTGATGTCTATGACCACGCCGATCAAGCGTGCAGGGTTGCCGTCTGCATCGAATGCGGATTCGCCTCTTGCATGAAACGTGCGTACCTGGCCATCCGCACGGATGAAGCGGGTTTCGGCTTCGAAGGGTCCTGCCTTCTGCAGGGAATTAGCAAGCGTTTGCTGCATGCGCTCGAGATCGCCCGGATGGATACGCTCAAAGTAGGCGTCCAGAGTGCTGCCCAGAGACTCAGGGGACGTACCTACCAATTGCGCCAAGCCGTCGGAGACAATCATGTGGTCCCCGGGCACATCCCACTCCCAGCTTCCGAGCTGCCCGATCTGCTCTGCCCGCTGCAGCTGGCTGATTGTCGTCTGCAGCTTCTGGGTGCGCTCCTGAACCTTTTGTTCAAGCGTCTGGGCATAACTACGCAGCTCCTGTTCCTTTTCTGCCAGCGAGCCTGCCATCTGGTTGAACTCATGCGCCAGCTCACCGAGCTCGTCCCAGCGTGTCTCCGGCAAGCGTACATCCAGCTCGCCGCGACCGTAGCGCTTTGCTGCGACTTGCATCGCACGGATCGGGCGAAGAAGTGCGTTGGAAAGGAGCAGCGCCGCAACAGACGCAGCAACCAGAGTCCCCAGGGCAATCCCGATGACTCTGGTACCGAATCGCTCCACCGGCGCC
>DATHTH010000248.1:0-7449 GCA_035463495.1 Anaerolineales bacterium
CACAAAGGAGAGGCGGACGAAGTCCTCGATGACTTCTGTTGTGAAGGGACATACCAGCGTCCATGTCTTTCCCTCGCTGCGGTGTATGCCTTTGCCATCTTCAAACACAAACTCATACGTCCCCGCCCATTCCGCCTCTGCCACAGAGCGCAGCACACCCATTCGAGCAAAGTCATCGGCTGTCAGTTCTACACGCCAAACGCCCGCCGGCGGCGCACCCTGTGACCAGTCCTGGGCTTCCGTGTTGGAGCCTTGATTGGCTGTCGTGTCCGGCGCACAGGCATTTGCTCCCGTAGAGGGTTCGGTGTTTGCTTTGAGCTCACGGATGTCGGCGATCAGCTCGGCGTGGAACGGATCCTTTTCGAGCGAGGCGAAGACCGGCTGCGCGGCCGTCTCAAACGCTGCCACTTGTTCGTCACTCGCCATCACCACCGTGCCTCCGTCCGCACACCACGCAGCAGCCGCATCGACTTCCCTCGGATGTTCGGCGATCGCTTTCGTCTGCGTGGCGATGGCAGCCTCTTTCAGGATGTTTTGTTGCGCCTGGCTGAGCTTCTCGAACGCGGCTCCGTTGGCGAACAAGACCTGGAATTTGGGGAAGAACACCACGTTGCCTGTGGCGGTCGGCGTACCGGTGAGGGAAAACCCCTGGCGCAAGCCGGACTCAGCCGCCTGGTAGTCCGTGTCGCCCATCATCGGCGAGGCGCCAAATGCCTCCAGCAGCTGGTAAGTGAGACCGGAGGGCGTCGCCCGGACGCTCAACCCGGCAAAATCCTCTGGTGAGAGGATCTGCTCGCCGGGCACCACCGAGAACGGGTGGCGCAAATCTTCGGGCCACATCCTCAACCCCACGATCCCGGCAGACGAGACGTTCTCCAGCATCCGCGTGGCGATGTCGCTTGCTGCTACCGCTTCTGCCAGTGCATCGTCGGTGATCAGGAAGGGCGCCTGCAGGGCTTGAAAACTGGTGACTCCTTCCAGATCGAACGCACGTGAGCCTGCCAGACCGAGGTCAGCTTCCCCTTCTTTCACAAGTTGAATAGTGCCTACCTCAAAACCCTCCGGATCCCATATCAGTTCAATGGTGATGCTCCCATTCGAGCGGGTCTTGACCTGTTCGATGAACTCACGCACATAGGGATCACTGGGACGACCTTCTGCATCCGCAATCACCATCCGCAGACTGATGGGCTCATCGGAAGCAAGGGTAGGCTCCGACGTCGCCGGAACCTGCGGTGCACAGGCAGCCAGCAAGCCGATAACGATCAATATGATACAAACATACTTTTTTGTGGACATGGTTACTCTCCTTCTGAACTAAATTTGGAACATCAGGGTAAAGCGATGACATGATCCAAGGCGATCACCACCGCCTCGGGATGATCGATAAGCAAATTGTGAAGGGCTTCCACCTTGGTATTGTTTCCCAGCGGCCACGCCGCAGTGACTTCTTCCATAATCTCTTCATAAATCGCGTAGGTCTTCAGGCAGATCTCATCTCCCTCGCACTGGACGCTGGTCGAAAGCAGCATCTCGAACGGCACGTCTGGTGGCTCTGCGGCAGCCGCCAACTGTTCGCTGCTGGTCAGGTAATCCAGGGATTCTCCATTTTCGCCCCGGTAGTACGCTTCTTCTCCTGCCAACTCCTCCTCGGTAAAGACCTTACTGACCTCAGGCAGCCATGCCTGGGCCGGCGGCACCGGATTGATTGCGACCACGCCTATCACCTGATCGGGGTAGGTACGGGCGTAGAGCTGGACAAGCATGCCGCCGGCAGATTGGCCGACCAGCAGATAAGGTGCGGGCACGTCCGCGGCAGCCAGTAAGGCATGCAAATCCTCCACGACATCTTTTGCGTGCCGAGGCGTGGGGACCTGATCGCTTTGACCGTTATTGGCACGATCGTAGGCGCAGGTGGTCGTCCGTTCAGCAAGCCTCGTCTGGATACCAGCGAGCTCCATAACAGTTCCGCCCTCGCCCGGCTCGAGCACGATGGTCGGTGAGCCCATGCCAAGGCACTTGAGATAAAGGGCGTGTCCGTTCACCTCGAACTTTTGATCCGGCGTCTGGTTGGTTGAGGAGGTGGGCACCGGCGGGGCCGGAGTCGTTGGGACGGCCTCCATTGTTGGTGTGGAAGCAGCCAGCGATGCAATGGGAGTTGGCGCGACCTGCGGTGTACAAGCGATAATTACAAGAATTGCAGTCAGCATTGATAGATAGAATGGACGGTAGGTAAACATTTTGATCTCCTTCGATCTGCTGAATTAGCCGGTCGAGCTTGTTCCCACTCTAGCAAATCGAAAAATCGAATACAAGGCTTTTTGGCGTTCGTATCGCTTTTTATATAGCTTGCAGGAAAATTCCAACCGATACAAAAAGCGATATAACCGGGAGACTCTATTGAGTTCACATCCCGCTTACGCTATACTTTTTCCATGGAAGCTTCCCTTAAAGGTGGAAGGAGTTCAGGATGAACCAGTCATCATCGTTCGGCGGCTTTGTGAGACAACGACGCAGAGAGCTGGATCTAACCCAGGATGAGCTGGCACGGCGTGTGGGCTGTGCGGCGATTACCCTGCGCAAAATCGAAGCCGACGACCTGCGTGCCTCGGTGCAGATCGCCGAACGCCTGGCAATGGCGCTGGCAATCCCCCTGGAGGAACGGGCCGAGTTCGTCCGTTGGGCGCGTTCCGTGCGACCGGCCTCTTCCGAGCTGCCTCCTGTGACCCCACCGCCGTCTATGGAAGAGATCGGCCGCGAAGACCTCACGGGTCGCGCCATCCGCGGCTATGCTTTAGCCGAACGGATCGGCATGGGTGGCATGGGGTCGGTCTACCGGGCGGTGCAGCCCAATGTCGAGCGTGAAGTCGCGGTCAAGATCATCCTGCCGGCGTTTGCCAATCACCCCGATTTCATACGCCGCTTCGAAGCCGAAGCCCAGCTCGTGGCGCGGCTCGAGCATCCTCACATTGTCCCGCTTTACGATTACTGGCGCGAGCCCGGTGTGGCATTCTTAGTGATGCGTTTATTGCGCGGGGGCAATATCCAGGCACTCCTGGCGCAGGGTCCTCTCTCGATCGAAACCACGGCACGCATGCTGGATCAGATCTGCGCCGCGCTGCACACCGCGCACCGCATTGGCATCATTCACCGTGACCTGAAGCCGGCCAATGTTTTGCTGGATGAAGACAGCAACGCCTACCTGGCCGATTTTGGGATTGCCAAGAATCTCGGCAATCCGGATTTTGAGAACCAGACCCATGCAGATGCGATGCTCGGTTCCCCGCAGTACATGTCGCCGGAACAGATCCGGTCGCTCTCGATCCGGCCGCAAACCGATATCTACTGCCTGGGCGTGATGCTCTACGAGATGCTGACGGGCACACTGCCTTTCGCCGGTCCGACCCCTTTCGACATGATCCAACAGCATATCAATACGCCTATGCCGCCGCTCGCCGCTCGCCAGTCTGGTTTACCCGCAGCGCTCGACGGAGTGATCGCACGTGCGACGGCGAAAGATCCCGAGGAACGCTATTCCGACACTGTGTCTCTCCTCCATGATTTTCGACAGGCGATCGGCCGGATGATCACCACGCACGCCCCCACCTTAACCTATGAAGAGGAAGATGCAGAGATCGAAATCGACAATCCATACAAGGGACTGCGCGCCTTTAGCGAAGCGGATACAGAAAACTTCTTCGGCCGCGAGACCCTGGTACAGCAATTGCTGGCACGGCTGGGTGAGGGTGGCGAGCTCAGTCGTTTTCTGGCAGTCATCGGTCCAAGCGGCAGTGGCAAGTCTTCCGTCGTCCGCGCCGGGTTGATCCCCACGATCCGACGCGGTGGTCTGCCGGGGTCGGAGAACTGGTTTGTGATCGATATGCTGCCGGGAAAACATCCGTTTGAAGAGCTCGAGGCAGCGTTATTGCGTGTCGCTGTCAATCCACCGGAGAGTATGTTGTCGCAGTTGAAGGATGGAGCGCGAGGTTTGCTGCGCGCGGTGCATCGCATCCTACCGGCGGAGGAATCGGTGGAACTGGTACTGGTCATCGATCAGTTCGAGGAAATCTTCACCCTTGTCGAGGACGAAGCCGAGCGCGCCTTGCTGCTGGAGAGCATTGCGGCCGCCGTGCTGGACGAGCGCAGTCGTTTGCGCGTGATTGTCACGCTGCGGGCAGACTTTACCGATAAGCCACTGCGCTATGTCGATTTCGGGGAGATGATGAATCGTCGCTTTGAGTTCGTCCTGCCCATGACCGCAGACGAAATGGAGCGCGCTGTGGCAGGTCCTGCCCAGCGCGTCGGGCTCCGACTGGAGAAGGGCCTGGTTTCGACCATAATCCGGGAAGCCGGGAACCAACCCGGGACACTGCCTCTGCTGCAGCACGCGCTTTCCGAGTTATTTGAGCGCCGCGAGGGACGCACGCTGACGAACAAAGCCTATCGCGAGATCGGCGGGGTTCTCGGCGGCCTGGGTCGCAGTGCGGAAACAATCTATCAGAGTCTGGAGCCTGTTGGGCAGTCCGCTGCACGGCAGTTGTTTCTCCGCCTGGTGACACTCGGAGAAGGAACCGAGGACACGCGTCGGAGAGTGCTGCGTGAGGAGCTGCAAACTCTGGGCACGAACGGCAGTTCGCTATTAACCGTGAACGAAGCCTTTGGGCGTGCGCGTCTGTTGTCGTTTGACCGGGATCCTGTCACCCGTGGACCGACCGTGGAGGTGGCGCACGAAGCACTTCTGCGGGAATGGGGGCGCTTACGCGAGTGGCTGAATGAGAGCCGCGCCGATGTACGCTTGCAGAGACAGCTGGCCGTCGCCGCCCGCGAATGGCAAAGCGCGGGGCAAGAGCCAAGCTTCCTTCTGGCAGGTGCACGGCTCGAGCAAATTCAAGGATGGGCAGAGAATACGACGATTGCTCTGACTCAAGATGAGCAGGCGTATCTGAATGCAAGTCTCGGCGAACGGCAGCGCCGACAGATGGAAGAATCCGCCCGACAGGAGCGGGAATGGGAGAATCTGCAGAAGTTGGCCGAGACGGAGAAACGACGCGCTGAGGAACAGACTCGATCCGCAGCCCAATTACGCAAACGCGCGTTTTACCTGGCAGGTGCCTTCGCCGCCGCCTTAATTCTGGCTGTCACTTCCTTTTTCTTTGCAAGGCAGGCACAGCGAACCAGCCAGCTCGCGACCTCTCGCGAACTCGCCGCGGCAGCTCTGAGCAACCTCGAAGAAAATCCGGAAAGAAGCCTCCTCTTGGCACTCCAGGCTGAGTCAATCGCACATACGTCCGAAGCTGAAAACGCATTACATCGTTCTATCCTTGTTTCACGCACGAGATTTATTCTGCAGCACGATGACCAAATTTGGAGCGTTGTCTTTAGTCCCGATGGTAAGCAGGTTGGGACAGCCAGCCAGGATGCCACTGCAAAGATCTGGGATGCTGCTACCGGCGAACTATTGGTGACCTTCGCCGGTCATACTGCCTCGGTGAACGGCATCGCGTACAGCCCAGACGGAAAGAAGGTCGCCACCACCAGTGATGACGGTACGGCGAAGGTGTGGGTGGCGAGCAGCGGTGAGGAATTGCTCACGTTTTCAGGACACACCGATTGGGTCGCTCGTATTGCATTCAGCCCGGATGGAGCATGGCTGGCGACAACCAGCGGCGACGGGATCGCAAAAGTGTGGGATGCGGAGACGGGGGAGGAGTTGCTTACCGTTTCTGCTCATGAGGGCATTGCCAGGGACATTGCGTTTAATCAGGATGGAAAACGTATCGCCACCTGTGGTGATGATGGTTTTGTTCGGGTGTGGGACGCAATCTCGGGAGAGCAGCTGCTCGCCCTGCCCGTGGAAGGTGGCATGGATGTGCGGGGCGTTGCTTTCAGCCCGGATGGGTCGCGAGTCGCTGTGGCGAGTAATGGCTTCTACAGGGTGAAAGTGTGGGACGCCAACACCGGAGAAGTGCTCCTGAGCAGCAATCTCGGGCACACAAGGTATCCTATCGATATTGCCTTTAGCGCGAATGGAACGGTCGCAGCAACAGGTGGTGGGGATGAACCCAACGCAAGAATTTGGGATCCTATCACGGGAGATGTGTTGTACACGCTGGTTGGTCACACCAGTGGAATTGCTGGTGTGGCGTTTAGTCCGGACGGCACGCGCCTGGCGACTGCCAGCTGGGATCACACCGCGCGGGTGTGGGATATTCAGCCAGCCCATGAGATCCTTTTTATCCCCAGGGACCTACAGGAAGAAGGGCACGACAACGCGTGGACCTTTGACGTGAGATATAGTCCAGATGGAACACGGATACTAACAGACTTTCCGGCGGAGAATGCTGTAACCCTGTGGGATGCAACTTCTGGCAGACAAGTATTCAGCTTTGAAGGACACGCCGATGCTCTGGATTACAGTACGGACGGAAAAATGGTCGCTGTAAGCAGTGGCGATAGGATTACGATCTGGGACGCGGCAGCTGGCAAACCATTGGTCAGACTTGCCGGGCATGAATATCCCATTGTCCAGATGGACTTTTCGCCAGATGCAAAGCGCCTTGCCAGCGCGTCTGAGGGAGCGGTCATCATCTGGGACCTGGCAAGTGGAGAACCTTTGTTCACGTTTCAGGAACCGGATCTTTACTTTTCTTCGGTGGTCTATAGCCCGGATGGAAAACGTCTCGTGGCGGGAGATGCGTTTGGCGTGGCAATTACATGGGATGTCGTCACAGGTGAAAAGATATCGACACTCTCCTTCACGGCGGGTCAGTATGGCGAGACGATTTTTGGCGCTGCCTTTAGCCCGGATGGAAAGTGGCTGGCGCTTGGCAACCGACATGGCTTGATACGAATTTATGATGCGGTCCGTGAAACGGAGTTGTCCACCTGGCGTGGTCACCTCGGTGTCGTGGAGGCGGTGACATTTAGCCCGGATGGAAAACTGCTCGCAACAACCGGCGATGACGGCATCACTCGGCTGTGGGATGTTACAACCGGACTGAATACCCTAACGCTGCCCGTGGATCGCGGCGGCACGGGCGATGTTTCCTTTAGCCCGGATGGAAAGCGACTTGCCGTAGGTGGTGTGTCTGGTGTGTATATCTTTGTATTACCGACAGATGAGCTTGTGGCACTGGCAAAGTCGCGGCTGACTCGCTCACTGACGGACGAGGAATGTCAGCAGTATCTGCACGTTGACACATGTCCAGCCCAGTAAGCCTGGGACATGCCTCTCCTCGCGTGGGACTTCATTTTTCATTCCGTCAGTCGGGGTGTGTGTTTAAGTAAAAAAGAGTCATCATAATGGATGACTCTTTTGTGCCCCCAAGGGGACGTGCTCCGAACCACCTTCCCCAAAATTAGGGGAAAATACAAAAAGATTACCTATTCAAGAATCTAATTGAAACTTAGAGTATCGTCAAGCAACTCTAATTCTACATATCTTTCAAA
>DATHTH010000249.1:0-24337 GCA_035463495.1 Anaerolineales bacterium
GACCATTTTGGGGAGTGGGCTGACCCCCATGTTCATCTGCCTGGACATCAACATGCCCGGCGTGGATGGGATCGAGCTGCTCGCCTATCTACGCCGCGAACCGCATCTGATGCCCGTGCCAGTCTTTGTCATCACTTCCGATGACCAGCCCGAGACTCGCCGGAAAGTGATGCGGTTAGGTGCAAATGGAATGATCATCAAGCCTGCCACCATCGATGCGCTCGAGGACGCGCTGAAGAGGGTCCGGCTCTTACAATAGGGTTGTGCCTCCCAAGAGACGCAGGCGAGCCGCCACTTGGTCAGTGGCGGCTATTGCTGTCGGATGAAAATTTATAAACTAAAGGTGTACTGGATGAAGAATCTGCTTTTTCTGCTTTGCCTGGGGGCATTGATCCTGGCGTCCTGTGCCGGCGCTGGCACTCCAACAGCCGGTGAAGCCGCGCCTCTGGCGCCTGTCCCCGAGGAGTATGAGAGCATGACCAATCCGCTCGGACCCGAGGCAGCCACTCAAGGAGCGGAGCTGTTCCAGACCAACTGCGCCATGTGTCACGGAGCGGAGGGGCAAGGCGACGGGCCCGCCGGCCAATCCCTGGAGCCGCCGCCCGGAAATCTTGCCCGGGTTCAGGCTGAGGCTGCTGACGACTATCTGTACTGGCGAATCCATGCCGGGAAGCCTGGCACTGCAATGCTGGCGTGGAAGAACATTCTGACGGAGGAACAGATCTGGCAGATCGTTTCATTTATCCGCACCTTTGAGTAATCTAAGACTGTGTTTGTTGTACGCTCTTAACGAGCGCCGGTATTTGTTTCACGATATAATACGCTCCGGAAAAGGAGACCAACTCATGCCGCTGCCTGCTGGCATTCCCGCGCCAGACTTTGAACTCTTGGACGATACAAATACCCGGCGAAAGCTTTCGGATTTTAGAGGGCAGAATGTTGTCTTGTACTTCTACCCGGCTGATGATACGCCTGGTTGCACAAAGGAAGCCTGTAATTTTCGCGATGACTATTCCGCCTACGAAGATGCGGGCGTTGTGGTCCTGGGCGTGAGCCCCGATGATGTGAAGTCACATGCGAAATTCAAGAGGAAATTTCAGCTCCCTTTCCCCTTGCTGGCTGACGAAGGACACAAGGTTTGTGACTTGTACCAAGTCTGGGGTCCGAAAAAATTCATGGGACGGGAATACGAAGGTGTGCTCCGCACCACATATCTGATCGACGGTGACGGGATCATCGTCAGAGTCTTCGAACAGGTTCGCCCTGCGGAGCACAGCACGGATGTGCTTTCGGCTCTCGGTGTGGCGAGTTAAGTCGCGTCCTGAAGTGTCCGGGCAGCAGCTCGAATTTGATTATGTGAAATTCGTGACAAATACCAGAAAGTTTGGTACATTTAGACGGTTTTGAGCATATAAAACGCGTAAAGCGAGTAGACTGGGGTGGACCCCGTACGATATCTTGAGGAGAGAGAATAGCGTATGCGACGACATTTTGTCATAGTGGGTATATTGGTCATCGTGATCACCGTGCTTGCATATGTCAGCCTGAACTCGGCGGGACTCATGCCGCTGGCAGCCAGCGCGCAGGCGGAGCCAATTGACTGGCTCTGGAACCTGCAAATGATGACCATATCCTTTCTTTTTGCTCTCATCTTTGGCCCGATGCTGTATAGCCTCGTGGTTTTCCGGCGCCGGAAAGGGGATACGACCGATGCGGAGCATATGGAGGGCAACACCAATCTGGAGATCACCTGGACGGTGGTCCCCTTGTTTATCGTGATGGCATTTGCCTACCTGGGCGCGGTCAACCTGGCGGAGACGCGCAGGGTAGATCCGGAAGCCATGCCCGTGAGAGTTACCGGTCTCCAGTGGTCGTGGACGTTCGAGTACCCGGCTGTGAACGGAGTCACGGTTGTTTCGGATGAACTGCACCTGCCCGTAGGGAAACAGGTGGTTTTGCGCATGACCTCGAACGATGTGATCCACTCGTTCTGGGTGCCGGAGTTTCGCGTCAAGCAGGACCTGGTGCCAGGGCGCATCACCGAGCTGCGCATCACGCCGACCGTCGAGGGGAATTACATGGTCCGCTGTGCAGAGATCTGCGGAACTTCGCATGCGTATATGGAAAAACCCGTAATTGTGACCTCGCAGGAGGAGTACGACGCCTGGCTGGAGGAACAGCTGGAAATTGCCAGAGAGCAGGCGCAGACGCCGGAGGGGCGCGGTCAGGCGCTGGTGGCAGCAAACGGCTGCGTGGCGTGCCATTCGATCAACGGCGCACCCGGTATTGGTCCCACGTGGTTTAACCTATTTGGGAGGCAGGAGCGGTTGACCGATGGAAGCGTCATCACCGCCGATGAAGAGTACCTGCATGAGTCCATTCGGGCGCCGCAGGCAAAGATTGTGGCCGGCTTTGAAAATCAGCTGATGCCTGCCTATGATTTTACGGATGAGCAGATCGCAGATATCATCGCGTATATTAAGACGCTGAGATAGCTTGCGGAGGATGATGATGAGAAACATAAGTCCTGTTTGGAGAGGCTTGTTGCTTTTGGTCGTCGCGGGGGCAGTTGGCCTTGGTGTTGGATTGGGTCTTGAGCTGCTGATCTCGGGCTCCTTGATCTGGAACGGACCGGTTGCGGGCGCATTTACGATCCTTTTTTCCGTGACCGCGTTTTTCTTTGGAGTATATGGCTACCGCGGGATAACGCGTGGGCTCGTCTGGCAGGTGGTGGGAACCTTGCTGGGCGCGCTGTTCGTGACCGGGATTCGCGCCCTCATGGGAGCGGAGAACCAGAATCTGTTCGGGACCTATCTGTTTAGTGAGCCCGCCTGGGTGGTGGGTGCTTTGGTCGGCGTCGTCGCGTTCCTGTTCGGCTCCGGCTCGGTCACCGATTGGATGCAGTGGGTGCGCGGGATCGATACACCGGAACATCATGAGGATGAACCGGGCTGGCAAAAGTACTTTGGTATTTCATACGATCATAAGGTGATCGGTATTCAGTATTCTGTGACGGCGCTGGTGCTGATCGCCATCGGCGGCACGTTTGCTTTGATCTTCCGCACGGAGCTGGCGGCCTCACAGCTGCAATTCCTGACCACAACGTTCAGGCTGTTTAATCAGACCGGTCCACAGTTCTACAATACCCTGATGTCGCTGCACGGTATCATCATGATCATTTCCATCCTGCTGGGCGTCTCAGGAATTATGAACTATGTGGTGCCGCTCCTACTCGGCGCGCATGATATGGCCTTTCCACGTCTGAATGCCTTTGCTTACTGGGTGTCGGTGCCGGCGTCGGTACTGCTCCTGCTGAGCCTTGTGCTCGGTGGTTTTGACACAGGTTGGACGGGGTATCCTCCGCTCTCTGCCCGGGCCCCGGTGGGGATGCAGATGTTCTTCCTCGGCGTCTTTACCGCTGGCTGGTCATCCATCCTCGGCGCGTTGAACGTGATAGCGACCGTGGTCCGGATGCGCGCCAAGGGCATGACCGCCATGCGCCTGCCGATCCTTGTCTGGGCTTCGATTGCCACGTCGATTATCGCTTTGACAGCCACGCAGCTGATCGGTCTTTCGTTCCAGTTGGTGATGTTCCAACGCCTGTTGGCAATGCCGTTTTTCGATGCTGCCAGAGGTGGGAATCCGGTCCTGTTCCAGCACCTCTTCTGGTTCTACTCTCATCCCGCGGTGTATGTGTTCGTTCTGCCGGGTCTGGGTGTGATCTCGGAGTTGCTGCCCGTTTTTGTGCGTAAGCCGCTGTTCGGATATCGCTGGGTTGCGATGTCTTCACTGGGCATTGCCCTCGTCGGTTTTACCGTCTGGGCGCACCACATGTTTACGTCGGGCATGAACGAATATCTGCGAGTGCCCTTCATGTATAGCACGCTGCTAGTGGCGGTGCCGACGGGTGTAAAGTTCTTCTCGTGGGTCGCCACCATGTGGGGCGGCAAGATCGAAACCCCCACGCCGATGCTTTTTGTGCTCGGCGCGATCGTGGTGTTCCTGATGGGCGGGCTTTCGGGACCTCCGCACGCCAATGTCTCCGTGGACCTTCACCTGCATGACACTTACTTCGTGGTGGGTCACTTCCACGACACCATTTTCGGCGGTTTCGTCTTCCCATTCTTTGCAGCGCTGTATTACTGGTTCCCCAAGGCGACCGGCCGCCGGATGAACGAGTTCTGGGGCAAGGTCCACTTCTGGCTGATGACACCCTCTTTCTTCGTGCTGACATTCGGCATGATGTTCGTCGGCGTAGCAGGTATGCGGCGCCGCATCGCGGATTACGATCCGGCGCTTGGCTTTGATGGCGCTCACCTTGTGATGACCATCTCCGCATTCCTGATCGCGCTGTCCGTGCTGATCTTCTTCATCAATCTTATCCACAGCATCCGGCACGGAGAGAAGGCAGAAGGGAATATCTGGAATTCACGTTCGCCTGAGTGGCAGGTCCCGTCGCCAATGCCTGTGCATAACTATGATGTGCCGTTCGAAGTTGTAGGCGAGCCCTACGATTACGGCCTGGCTGACTCGAAGTATGTCGAATTTTCGCCAAATGGACGCCGGCACGTCGAATTCCCCTCCGAACCTGAAGTTGTTCCACATCATTAATTGAGGGCACACATCAAACATGGCACAAATGGCACATGCGCACGACAAAAGAGCTATGCTCGGACAGGGGATCGCGATCTTCGTCTATCTGGCTGTCTTGACGGCCCTGGAGTTCTTCGTCGCGATCTCCTTCAATTCGGTCATCCTGCTGGTAGTGGTCGCGCTAGTCAAGGCAGCGCTGGTGGTCTACTACTACATGCATGTCTACAAGCTCAATCTCGAATCGGAGCTGGACGATGCATCCTACAATTACAAGGCCGGCACCAACCGTCTTGGGTTGTGGCTGTTCCTGATCTCGGACTCGTTTGTCTTTGCGGGTTTGATGGTCGTGCGGATCAATCTGCTGGGTCTCTCGAGACCCGAGCTGAACCAGACCCTCGGCCTGCTCGTGACGGTGGTGCTGCTGGTTTCTTCGTTCTTCATGAACCGCGGCGAGACGATGATGCAGAATGGCGATCGCCAGGGTTTTCTCAAGAATACGGCGATCACATTTATCCTCGGTCTGGGCTTTTTGCTGGGCGTTGTCCTTGTGGAGTGGAGGCTTGCAATTCATGAGGGCATCACGCCGGGCGGCAGTCCGGCTGGCGCAGCGTTCTTCATGATGACAGGGATGCATGCCTTTCATGTGTTGACCGGTCTCATTCTGCTGGCGATCGTCTGGGTGAATGGCAGGCGCGGTCTCTACGATGTCAAGCATTACCCGGTCGAAGCTGCCGCGGTGTACTGGCACTTTGTGGACGTGGTATGGATTTTCTTCTATCCTGCGTTATATTTAATAGGTACAGCCGTTCATTAACTGAGAATTCTTGCCGGTCAAGAATAACGATGCAGATCGGGGCGGCCTGTTGAGGGTCGCCCCGATTTTCAGGTATACGATTGGAAATAAAGTTGAGTTTCGAGAAGTACTATGGATAAGAAATTACTTATGGTGGGGTTGTTGTCATTCCTGCTGATCGGTGCGGTGGCGGCGGGCGTCTATCTCTTTGCGGAGCCTGCCAGTTTTCGTGGGACGACGTACGCGGAACCGTATCCGGTCGCACCGGAGATCGAGTTGGTGCACGCCGATGGCAGTACCCTCCGGCTGAGCGATATGCGCGGCAGGGTGGTGATGGTCTTCTTTGGCTACACCTCCTGCCCGGATGTCTGTCCGACCACGATGGCGGAGCTCAATCAGGCATTGGGAGAGATGGGCGAGGATGCAGAGCAGGTTCAGGTGCTGTATGTGACCGTTGACCCCGAGCGCGACACGCCGGAGCGAGTGCAGGAATATGTAAATCACTTCAATGCGGATTTCATTGGGTTAAGCGGGTCGGAAGCCGAGCTGGCTGAGGTCTGGAACGATTATGGAGTCTATCGAGCGATTGTCGAAGGCACCTCCGCAGCCGGATATCTGGTTGACCATACCGCCCGCGTCACAGTGATTGACCAGCAGGGAAATCTGCGAATATCCTTCCCATTTGATACTCCGGTGGATGATATCGTGAACGATTTGCAGCTATTGCTCGAGGGATAGGATAACCATGTATTCGAAAAATCTTATCGTCAGGAGACTCCTGATTTCACTTGGACTGGGCTTGTTGATCGGTATTCTCGTCAGCGAAGTGCCTTTCCTGTTCCTGCAGGAAACTGCGCGCGCGCCGCGTGACATCATCTTGACTATCCCGACGGGAACGTCGGACCAGGTAGCGCGCGGAGAGCAGCCCCCATCCATCCCCGTGAATATGACGTTCGTGGTGGGAGATACTCTGATCGTCAACAATGAAGATTCCGTCGATCACAAGCTGGGACCGTTGTGGATTCCAGCGCGGTCCACGGCGCAACTGTCTTTGAACCAGGAAGAAAGCCTGGCATTCGAGTGCACCTTTCAGCCCGGCAACTATTTTGGCCTCGACGTGCGTGAGCCGCTGACACTGCGTACCCGGCTTTTCGGAATTACCTATGTGGCCCTGCCGATGGCAATTCTGATCGCCCTTTATAGCTTGCTGCTTTCGCCAAAGAAAAGCCAAAATGCTCCTGCGTAGTATGTTCCAGCGAAAGTGGCTGCTCCTTACCCTGCTTGTTCTGGCAGGAACCGCCCTCTGTATTCGCCTCGGCATCTGGCAACTAGATCGGCTGGAGCAGCGCCGTGCTTTCAATTCACAGTTCGAAGCCGCGCGGGCCCAACCGGCCTTGGATCTCAATCAGGAAATCCCGGGAGATATCAGCGGCATGGAATGGCGTTCCGTCCGGGTGACAGGAGAATACGATCTGGAAAATCAAGTGGCATTGCGGAATCAGTATTACGGGAACAAGTACGGTTATCATCTATTGACTCCGCTGCATTTCGGCGACGCCGCGGTGCTTGTGGATCGCGGCTGGATACCGGCAGAAGGTAACTCCACAGCCGCCGAATGGCGCAGGTACGACGAAATCGGCACTGTGACTATCTTTGGCCAGATTCGGCTGGGGCAGGCGAAACCGGACTTCGGCGGGGTCGCGGATCGGCTGCCGGAAGATGGCTCCAGACTCGAGATCTGGAATAACGCCGATGTGACCCGGATCGCTACGCAGATGCTGTATCCCGTCCTGCCGATTTACATCCAGCCCGAGGCTGATCCCGACGATACAGACCCGCCCATTCCCTTTCAACCGCGGATCGAGCTGACCGAAGGCTCTCATTTCGGGTATGCTTTGCAATGGTTTACGTTCGCGACCATTTTGTTCTTCGGGTATCCTTTTTATTTGCGGAAACAGGAACTGGGTTCAGGATGAGATACTCACTTAAGTCATCGTTTGCGCGCTGGATGCTAGCCTTGCTTGCGGTGGTGCTGGCGCTGACAGTCATTGGCCGCCTCGTGGCTGTAACCGGCGCCTGGGCATATTGCGACGGCCTCCCAATGTGTCTGCCAAGCCATCCGCTGGGCTGGCTGAAGCAGGCTCATATTCTGCTGGTTGGCATTGCTTCGGTACTGATGCTCGTGATTCTGCGTAAGTCCTGGCGGGAAGAACGCCACCAGATCGTCATCTTGCCTCTGACTACCATCCTTGGTGTGATGTTTTTTGGACAGGCAATTGTAGGAGCGATGCAGGTGACCCAGGGATTCCCGCCACACCTTGTCTTTCTCCATACCATTACCACCATCGCTCTCTGGGTGTCTTTGCTGCTGCTGGTGTACACCTCAGGGATTCTGGCCGGGGAACGGAAAGAGTCAGTCGATCTCAATACGAAACAACGCTTTAAAGACTTCCTGGCACTGTCCAAGCCGCTAATCGTCGGTCTGCTGTTGATCACCACTTACGGCGGTCTGGTCATTGGTGGCAAAGCATGGCCTTCATTTCCGCTCACGCTGTGGACCCTGCTGGGCGGAGCGCTGGCGGCGGGCGGGTCGAGCGCGCTCAACCAATATATCGACCGCGAGCTGGATAAGCGCATGCAGCGGACTGCTAAACGTCCCCTTGCAGACGGACGATTGACCGAGGCGGAAGGTTTGGCGTTCGGGCTCGGTCTGTCGCTGATCAGCTATTACATTCTCGCATGTTTTGTGAATGGGCTGGCGGCGCTGCTTTCGCTTGCCGGTATCATTTATTACGTTATCCTGTACAGCCTCTGGTTGAAGAAAGCCACAGTGCAGAACATCGTGATCGGCGGTGGAGCCGGTGCCATCCCGCCCATGGTGGGGTATGCCGCGGCGACGGGTACCCTCGATTGGACCGCCGTGATCCTCTTTGCCATCATCTTCATGTGGACGCCGCCCCACTTCTGGGCTTTGGCGATCGTGCGTGTCAAGGACTATGAGCGGGCAGGCGTGCCTATGCTGCCGGTCGTACGCGGCGAGCTGGAGACGCGTCGCCAGGTGTTTGTGTACACGATTGAGCTGGTCATTGTCACCCTGCTGCTTCCTCTGCTCAACCTGGCGGGAGTGGTCTACCTCATCTCCTCGCTCGTGCTGGGCGCGGGGTTAATCTATGCTGCCTGGGCGGTCTGGAAGGAGGGCGGCAACAAGGTTGCCTGGCGGATGTATAAGTGGTCGAGCACCTATCTTGTGTTCATCTTCCTGGCAATCATGATTGATGCGGTCTGGTGAAGAATGTCCTTGCTGCGGGGTAAGAATATATGGCTAATAGCAGCATAATCAAGTACGGAATCGTATACTGTAAGAAGGGGGAGATATTGCTTAACAGAAGGACGAGCGATAGTGCAACGGGTATGAGCGCCAGGAATGATGGCCTCACATTCCCTGAATCTTGGTGCGTTTGTACTACGTTATAGATGGGAATAAGCAGCAGTGCCAGATCATGAAAATGAAGATGGGGAACAAAGAACAAGGCAAAGATGATACTCAGTCCAATGAGTCCATTTCTTGCTTCTCGTGTTCGAAGCCAAAGCAGAGACAGAACAACCATCGCTCCTGCATAAAGAATCCAACCGAGCCAGCGAATGGTTGCCGCCGGGAGCCATGGCGTCGTTCGTGAAAGTAGCCCGATCAGATTGTACATCGCGCTTTCCTTCATCCCATACCATTCCCCGCCAGCGCTTAGAAAAAGGATTTCAATAAAGTCTTGGACGCCAGCTCTTCCGAGGATCGAGATGCTGATGAGCACCAGTAGTAGTGATCCCACCAGAAAGGCGGCGAACACCCTGGTAGAACGGAAGAACATGGGTACTGCCAGAATCAGAGCAATGTGCGGACGCACCGTGGTAAGGCTCAATCCCAACCCGGCCAGGTATTCTTTGCCGGAGAGTAAGCCATACATCCAGATCGATGCACCTAAAAACAAAATAGCAGTATCCTGCCCATTCATGAGACTAAAGAAGACCGGGAGAAACAGCAACGCTCCAACCGCGGTGAGAACAGTTGATTCTTGATTGAACCCACTCTGTCTTGAGATAGTGCTGAGAACAACAACCGAGAGGATATACAAGATCATCAACAAAAGCACCCAGCGGTGTAATGAAGCTACATAGTTTTCGCTCACAATGATTTGCAGAAGAGGTACCAAAAAAGGCAGATGATTATAGAGCAACACCTGCCCTGGTGCGAGCGTGAATCCGACCTCTTCCTGTTGAATCATCTGTTGTAATCGGGGATCATAAACGGCGGAGATACCCTGATTTTGCGCGACCCTGCCGGCGCTATAAAAAGCGATGAAATCGGATCCTGTGCGTTGAACCGGATCATTAACAAAGCGGTTCCAGATTCCCACATAGGATATGAAGAGGGATAAGACACCCGCTACTGCGACAATGCGATACAGACTGGTTGGCTTCATACTTCCGATTCTACTTGAGTAGAAGCATCAAACTTGTTTCAATAGTTCAATCGTCTGGTAAATTTGACATGTTAGAATCTACAAATATCTATGGAGCGAGCATAGGCAAATGAAAAAGATTCAACGTGAAGAGTGGGCAGACCTGATTTTCCTCATGGCATTGTTGGTTGGCGCCTTCATGCGATTCAACCCGACTCTGCTTGCCGGGTTTCCGATCAACGATGGGGGAATGTTCGCGGTCATGGTGGAGGACTTAGAGGACAGCCGCTACGCTCTACCGGCCTTCACCACCTACAACCACCTGGATATTCCCTATGCCTACCCGCCCCTTGGCTTTTATCTAGGCCGGATAACCGCAGACCTCGCCGGGCTGGATACGATCCACGTATTGCGCTGGTTGCCTGCTTTCTTTGCATCTCTTGCTATTCCTGCATTTTACTGGCTCGCCCTCCGGCTGCTCAAGCACAAATACTATGCCGCCGTCTCTACCGTGTTCTTTGCGATGATGCCGCGGGCGCTCTCATGGTTTGTCATGGGCGGGGGGCTCACGCGCAGCCCTGGGCAGTTTTTCATGCTGCTTACTCTTGCCGTGGTGATCCGTCTGTATGAGGAAAACCGGCGCCGAGATGTCTTCCTGGCTGGGCTACTGGGAGGGCTGGCGGTCTTGAGCCATCCGGAGGCGGCTGTGCACACCTTTGTCTCGGCTGTGCTCTTATGGCTCATGTTGTCGAGAAAACGCTCCACGCTTGTCAGTGCCATCGGAGTGGGCTTGATTGTCCTGATCGTCACATCGCCCTGGTGGCTGACCGTGATCCGGCATCACGGCCTGGGTCCTCTGATCGCGGGGGCCCAGACGGGTCAGCGGGCGCTGGCTGTTTTTCACCTGCTTTTCTTTGTCTTCACGGAGGAGCCGTATGCAACGGTCATTGCCGTCTTAGGCCTGATCGGCATTGGACACCGCCTCGTACGCCGGGAATACCTTCTTCCGGTATGGATGGTGGTCCCCTTCCTGGTGGAGGGACGCAGCGCTCCGGGTCCCGCTGCCATTCCACTGGCGATGCTCGCGGCGATCGGACTCCTGGATGTGGTCCTGCCTGCCATTGTCGGACGAAGGGATGATGGGCAGCCAGAGCAGGTTCCTCCCGCTGAGCGCAATATCTTTATCTATCTAGCTCTGTATCTGTTATTTTCCACATACCAGTTTGGATTCCAGCTATCTCAGGCAACCCTTTATCCCCCGGACCGCGAGGCCATGACCTGGGTGCGGCAGAATACCCCGGCTAACTCCCGCTTTCTGGTCCTGACCGGAACCACGTCGGTCTCCTGTGATTCCGTTTTAGAGTGGTTTCCGGCGCTCAGCGGACGGCAGAGCATTTACACCGTCCAAGGCACTGAGTGGATAGAGGGTGATAATTTCAGTGCGTATGTCAGATCTACCTACCCTGTTCAGGAATGTCTGTCTTCGGGAGATGCCGCCTGCCTGGATGCTGCCATCGAGCGCTCACAATATGATTATCTATATATATCCAAGGTCTTGCGGGTCAACAATTGTGTGCCGCTCAATCCTGAAAGGACATTCCTAGCCTTTCCTCAGTCCATGGATCAATCCACTGGATTCTATCCAATCTATGAGACGGATGAGGTTGTCATTTTTGAAAGACGTTGAATCGTACGTTTCGTTATCTGCGGATGAGAATTACCGCTGTTGTATCTTCATAAACAATTGCCCAATCGTCCCGTGCCAGCAAGGCTTTCACTAAAGGCGCCTGTTTGCGCATGATGACCCACTGAACCTGATACGTATCCAATATATCTTCCCAACCCTCGGTCTGCATAATCACCTGCTCATATTCCCGCGTAAGAGATTCGCCATAGATGTGGGTGTGGCCATCCATAAACACTTGCTGAGCGGGCCAAAGCCTGAATAGCAAATAACCTCCCCAGTCGAATTCGTTGAACATGCGGCCTTCCTGGGAGTGAGTCTCTAGCCACGTTGCAGCTTCGACAGGAAAGAACCGCTGGTCAAAGACATTCCCTCTGCCTTGCGGGTCGAGGGTCCCGCCGGATCTGAGCGTCATAGCAGCCAGAACGACGACGGCGACGACCCAGATCAGTCCATTTGATGCGGAGTTTATCTTGATCAGATTTGTATCCGATATCCACAGACGAGATCCTGGATAATCAGCTCGCAACCAACCTCCCAGGACCTTGGCAGCCAGAGGGGTCACCACCAGGGCGAACAGAGGGATCATGCGGCTGCTGTACAGGGCAAAGCCGGCAAAGGCAGCAGTCAACAGGATGTCTTTCCAGGAAGCTTTCTCCGTCGCGCGAGCAAAGCCGACCAGGGTCAACAGCAGGAGCAGGATGAAGGGCCAGGTCTCCGGGAGGTGGAAGTTGGGAGATTGGTATTCAGGGATCCTGGAAGTGATGTAGGAATTGCTGCCCAGCGAGGCGATCGTCTCCCAAATCCGCGGTCCCGACGGCGAGACAAACGTGGCAAGCAGAGAGAATGCGCCTGCCAGCGCCAGTGACTTGGTCCGCGGGGTCGTGAACCAGGCTCCAGATCGCTGATCGAGGAAATCGCCAATCAAATAAATGACCAGGATCAGGATTCCCAGCACAAACATGCCATGCAGGTTGACCCACACCAACATCACCAGGGGGACTATCCACCAGTGCCGTCCTTGATCGAGAGTCACCCGTTCCAGTAGAGAAATCCAGATCACGGTGAACAGATAGGAAAAAATGTGTGGGCGGGGCAGGACATGAATCTGGCTGGCTGCAATGCCGAGCACAAGGACAGTCAAAGTCAGGAGCAGACTGTTCGAGCGGCGGACGGCACAGCCGTAAACACGCGCCCACGTCAGGGTGATGATTAATGCGGTCAGGAGAACGACTCCATCGAGCTCGAGCCAGCCATAGACCACTGCAAAGATTGTCTGCGAAAGCCATTCATGTGGAAAACTACGATAGCCTGTTGTCCGAAACGAGAACATATCGGTGGTGGCAACATGACGGTCTTGAAGGATTAACCTGCCATTCAGAAGGTGCCGGGGCAGATCGCCGTCGAAATTCAGGATCCGCGGTCCGCTGGCGATAATGCTCCAAAAGACCGCGATAAGCAGCACATATTCCAGGCGTGGCAGGAAGAAGCGGATCGCTTTCATAGCTCTTTAAGCTACCCAGCCCCATGAAAAGAATTGGGCGCTCAAAAATAGATTCAGGGGAATAAAGCTATAAACGATCAAGCGCCGGAGAAGCGGATTCTCTGCGAGCCAACCCAACACAAAAAAGCACGGAAAAAGCGCTAGCGAATACCGAGACATCGAAATAAGCGGCTGTGTTTCCACGATGCGGATCAAGATGATCAGCAAGCTGAATACTGCATACAGATTATGTTCGACAGGGATTCGCCGCCAGCCAGCGATCACGAGGAGGATGAAGAGGGTGGCAGCGGCCCAGTTACAGAGATCAATAAAGGTGAACTGACCGGAAAGCATCGTTTGAATGGCGTACCCATACGTTTCCCACGGCGGGACGATTCGAGCGTGCCACTCCGGTTCCACGAAGGGAATGGCGCCGTCTGCCACCTGCCTTGAGCGCAGGAAGAGGTAGAACAGCCCGCCGAAAGCAGGCAGCGCGAGACCGATCCAGTGTGACAGCCTGCGCAGGAACGGACGATCTTGCCACATGAGGTAGACCATGGGTACGATCAGAGCGGCGCCCTGCAACCTTGTCAGGATGGCACAAAACGTCCAGAAGCCTGCCCACGCCCATGATTGTCTGCGTAGCTGTCGGAAGGCAAGCAGTGTGCTCACCAGAAAGACTGATTCGGTATAAACACTGAACAGAAAGAACGATGTGGGGAAAAGAAGAAATAGTAGCGTTGTGCGCTTTGCCAGGCGGCTTTCGCCCCATTGCCCAAACGTCTCGTACAAGAGCTTGATAGTATACAATGTTGCGAGATGACCGATAAGTAAGCCTGCCAGAAAGGCATTTCCAAAAAGCGGTTTCACAATGCGGATCAACAGCGGATATAACGGGGGAAAATGATCGTCTCCTACCACACCACCGTATCCGTTCTCAGCGACAGAGGTATACCAGTTGGCATCGAATCGCTGCCAGAGAGCCAGCAATGCGAAAGGGTAGGGCGTTGCACGGTGATAGGGAAATAGATCAGACGACTGTGCCTGAGAAGGAGAAAGCCTGGAGCCCATATACGGTCCAGCAATGGACCGACCGGTCGCGATTTCCCAGATGCTTCCGGTTTTGTGGTCTGCCACAGTATGCTTCCCGGCAGCGCGGAATGTTAGGGTCTGGCCCGCGACTTCGCGCAGATAGGTATGGCCCCAGCTGCCTTCGAGATGGAAAATTGTCAGGACGGGCTCCCCGGCTAAGTCGATGTTTTGCACGGCCAGCGGTTGAAGCGTGAGGATTATCCACGACCATAACACATAAGACAGCCTGGCTATAAAAAAGACGATAATGGCGAAGCGCCAAGCGGCATCCATGCTTCTCCAGCGCTGGGTCAGCGACGCTTTGGTCAGGTGGAATGTTGTCACAGGCTAATTGTATGAAAGAATTGGCGAAATGTCATTGACAGAGATGAAAGCTCCCGGGGCGGCCTGATTACCGGTCGGTAGTATATAATTCCCAGGCTGGTCATCGACCCGAGCACCACGAGAGATATCTGCGTTTGCAACGAAGCAATTAAACCATGCACTCTTCCCCGGGCATCGGAAAAAGACATCTTTTTGCGATCTGGACTGTATTTTTTAGCTGTTGGATCGTTCTAGGGTATCGCCTGGCCATGCCGCGCCTGGGGATGGACACACGCGGGCTTCCTATCTGGCTGGAAATATTTTTTCTGTTCATTCTCTATGCATATGTTCTTCTGACTGCATACGGGTGCGGTTATTTTCTCCTGCGCCGATTCGGGTTGGAGCTCACGAGAGCAGAGTTCCATACTCTGGCTCTGCTGATCGGATTGGGTTTTTTCTCCCTGGGACTAATGTCGATAGGGCTGCTGGGTTGGTTGAGACTGGCGGGCCTTCTCGTTTGGCTGATTGTCACTGGTGTATTTGGTTTTCGCGCAATTGTGATCGCCATGGCGGACCGCGAGAAGACAACAGAGGAGAGCAATTCCGGCGAGCCGCGGAGCCGCTTTGAAATTGTATTTCAAATCCTCATTCTCATATTAATTCCTTTGCTGCTGGTTTCTGTGGTCACTCCTGTCTGGGACTATGATGCCTTGCTATATCACATGGAGATACCACGCCAGTTCTTCAGGGAGGGCAGGATTTTCTTCGATCCGGAGACCTGGCGTTCTGCCTATCCATTCTTAGGTGAAATGACTTTCCTTGTGGGCATTGCCTTTGAGCTGGATTCATTGGGGAAGCTGATCAACCTTACGTATGCTGTTCTCTTTTTTGGAAGTGTATATGTCTTCAGCCTACGTTTCGTAGGACGACCGGTTGCGATGACAGCCACAGCGATTCTGACCGGCGCGCCGGCCTTTCTTCTCTGGGCAACCTGGGCTGCCGTGGATTATGCCTGGGCAGCATATGAGTTCTGGAGCCTGTATGCCGTTTTCCTCTGGTTGTCAAACGGCAAGCCTGCCGCGTCGAAGTGGCTCCTGCTCGCAGGGATGATGTCCGGCGCGGCTGCTAGTATCAAGTATCTCTCGCTCCCGACGGTGATAATCGTGGGAGCGATTGTGGGCTGGAAGTCATTCGAACATACCGAACAACCGATCAGGAATGCGCTGAGAAACCTGCTGACCTTTGGACTTCCGGCCGTGGCGATCATGGGGGCATGGTATCTCAAGAACTGGTTCTGGGCCGGAAACCCCGTCTATCCCTTACTGTTTGGCGGCCCGGGCTGGGAGCCAATCGAGAATCAGGTGCTGAATGATTACGTGCAAACATTCGGCGTAGGAAAAACGTGGCTGGATTACATCCTGCTTCCCTATCATATTTATGCATATCAAGCTCGCTTCGCGACCATCCCCATTGAATCGATCCATCCAGCTTTGTGGCTGAGCGGGTTCGCTCCCCTTGCAGCAGGGTCGAATAAGTTCTTGAAGATCGGTGCCATTTATGTGGGGATCTACTTCGTCATCTGGATCACCACTTCACAGGTCATCCGGTTTCTGCTCCCCGTGAGTGCATTTGCGGCGATCCTGGCCGCTGCGGTGATCGAACGGCTGCCTCCCCTCCTCCGCAATTTCTTGAAGTTTGGGCTGGTTGCGGGATTGGTGGTTCTCAGTGTTCTGCATCAGATCGGCACAATTCAGAGGATTGGCGCATGGGACTATGTCACCGGCCGACAATCCGCGGCCGAGCTGCTGCAAAGGGCGAATACGAATATCCAGGCCATTCAATATATTCAAACGTCCATTGATCCGGAGGATCGGGTTCAATTTCTATGGGACGGGCGTGGTTATTATTGCGACCAGCGCTGTATCCCGGATGACGAGCAGTCGACCGCGATCCGCTTATCGATCGGTGCGCCTGCGCCGGAGGACCTGGCGCACAGTCTCCGAACAGCCGGGATCACACACTTGCTGCTCAGTCCTTTTGACGCACGTTGGTTCATTGACTATCATGACCCGCGCGGCTGGCATCAGGATGCGCTGAATTACTTCACCGAGGTCTTCCTGCCCGCGTGCGGCACGTCCCTCTTTCAAAGTGGCGGTACGGAGCTTTTTGAAATCATATGCCCTTGAGCAAACACCTTGAAAAAACCAGTCCATCTCTAACCAGACAACAGGCTTGGAACAGGCGGTTGGATTTTTTTGGACTGGCCATCTGGATCAGCCTCACCCTGTGGCTTGCGGCGACCGCATTCCTCCTTTATGGGGTGGATTTTCGAGGGTATTACGCGGCAGCACGCGTGCTGCTGGATGGTGGGAACCCTTACGACTATCAGCAGGTAGTCCCGATGTTGCTGCAGGTCACCGGAGAAATGGGTAATAATCCGTATTATTACCCGCCCTGGTTTGCATGGATTTTTATCCCGTTTGTGAAGCTGCCATTTCAAACGGCTCGCGCCCTCTGGATGGCGATCAATGTGCTGCTTTGGATTAGCGGTGTATGGTATTTGTCTGAGAGGCTCCAGTGGCCGCCCAGAGGCTGGAAGCGCTATGCGTTCTTCACGTTGGCTACGTATTCGATTGCCTGGGTTACATGGCGCTATGAGCAGGCCGGAATACTGGTGTTTATCGTCCTGTTGGCAACCCTTCTCTCTCTGGAAAGAAAGCAGTGGAATTGGGCCGGATTCTGGCTGGCTATCGCTCTTATCAAGCCGAATATCACGCTGATTGTAGTCGCTGGTATCTGTCTCTGGCTGGTTCGCAGGCAGCGGTGGCGGCCCGTCATTGTGATGATCGTTTGGCTCGCGGGGCTTCTTGCCGTCTCTACCTGGATCACGCCGGATTGGTATAAACCATTTTTCGAGACGGGTTTTGGGCAGGGCCTGACACAGGTATTGGATGGCCCGAACAAAGTCGTCGCATTACGCATCAATACCACGCTGCAGGATTGGTTGAGGGCATTGGGGCTGGCTCAACCGTGGCGATTGCTCATTTATGGTTTCGCAATGATCCTAGGCGTACGTCTGTTTCTGCACACTGTGCTGCACTCGGAGTCGATTCTGGAGGTGATGTCCGTTTCGCTGCTGACATCCTACGCGCTTACTCCATATGCCATGCAGTACGATAATCCTTCTCTAATTATCGTCATCTTCTGGGCGCTGAGGCTGTGTTCGGGTTCTCCGAAGAGAATGCGAGTTGGTTTCGCTTTGGCGCTATTTATCTTTAGCGTAATTTTCTGGCAGCAGAACATCTCCTGGGCCTATTGGATGGTGGTGGGTTCCATTGCCCTTGCCGTATGGGCACGGATCATGCTTAAAAAAACACTGCTCCAGCAGGGGAGCAGTGTTTGATCGTCAATTGGCTTTATTCGCCAAGATAGTCGCGCAGCTTGCGCCGGATAGAGGGGTGCCGCAGGCGGCTTAATGCCTGGGCTTCGATCTGGCGGACACGCTCACGGGTCACACCCATTTTTCGGCCCACTTCCTCCAGCGTATATGCCTGCCCGTCGAGCAAGCCATAGCGCAATTGCAAGATGCGGACTTCGCGCGGCGGAAGTCCATTCAAAACCTCACCGAGATGTTCGCGCAGCAGGTTATAGGTCGCGGTGTCATCGGGCGGGGGAGCTTCGTCGTCCTCGATGAAATCGCCCAGCACCGAATCTTCTTCATCATCTGTCGGGGTCTCCAGCGAGAGCGGGCGACGTGCTACCTGGATCATGTTCTCCACCTTTTTTGGCGGGACGTCCAGGGCAGCAGCCAGCTCTTCGACGCTAGGCTCCCGGCCCAGGCGTTGCGTCAGCTGGTGCTGGACGCGCAGCAGCTTGTTGATCTGGTCGCCCATGTGCACAGGCACACGGATCGTGCGACCCTGGTCGGCGATGGCGCGCGTGACCGCCTGCCGGATCCACCAGGTCGCGTAGGTCGAAAACTTGTGTCCGCGGCGGTAATCGAACTTCTTTGTGGCGCGGATCAAACCGATATTGCCTTCCTGGATCAGATCCAGAAAGGGAACACCACGGCCCATATACTTCTTTGCCACCGAGATCACCAGGCGGGAGTTGGCGGTGATGAGATGCTCACGCGCAGCCCAGCCGTCCTCGATCAGCTTGCGCAGCTCGGAGCGGCGGCGCGGGCTGGCGTTGCCTTTTGCCAGTTCCTCGCGCGCCATGCGGCCGCGCTCGATGCGCTGCGCCAGCTTAACTTCCTCCTCGGCTGTGAGCAGCGGTACGCGGCTGACCTCTTTTAGGTATAGGCCGATCGTATCATCGGTATCGATGTTTGCCAGATAGTCGTCGAGTCCCAGATCGACTTCCGGCTCTGCCTCCGTCGCCTCCACCGCGACCAATTCATCCTCGGTCGGCTCGACGGTAGCAGTGTCCTCCATAAAGGGAATCCCCGCGCTGAGGAGAGCCGAAAATGCCTCCTCCAGTTGTTCGACATCCTGTTCGGCTTCCGGGAAGAAGTGCAGGATATCATCCAGAGTGATATATCCTTTTTGTCGTCCCAGTTCAACGAGCCGGGCTATCGCAGAAAATTCTTCTTCTTCGTCAACCATCAAAATTTTATCTACATCCATTCGTCACAGGTCCAATTCTTTTATGTTTATTACAGAATACACGTTTTTTTGTCTAATTTCAATACTCTTTTCATTGCTATTTCAAACTTTAACAAATTTTAAGCTTTCTACGGCGTTGCAGTCACGCTTGCGGGTGAATTTTCGGTGGGATTCGGCGTCGGAGTCTCCAGATATGGCGGGTTCTCCAGCAACCCGATGAGTGCGTCGACTGCGCTCCGGCTCACAATCACGATCTGTCCAGCGGGATGCTTCACATAGTAGCCGCTTTCTGTGGGGGTGATCATGCCGATCTCAACAGTTTCTTCCGAGCCATCGGTAAACCCAACCGTTAGCTCGTGCGCTGGATCCTCCAGACCTACAATCTCAGGATCAACATCGGGGACGGTATCCAGGATGCGCATAGTGGTGGCTTGTGTCGCGATGGCTTCTGCCGCCCCCTGGTTTACCGCCGCTGCATCCGGTTCTGTTAGCGCCCAGGCATTCTCCGCGTTGCGCGCCAGCTCGACAGCTTCTCCCGAATCTGCTTCCACGCGGATTTTTGACAGCTTGCCTTCTTCCGCGGAAAAAAGATAGGAGACTTCTGTTTCCGGTTCAAGGGTTAGCTCGATATCTGCAGCCGGCTCTGGTCGATTCCTTAAGTACAAATAAGCTCCAACCAGAACCAGCAAGAGTACCAGATAGACGAGGGTGGAGGTTCGAATCATACCCCTATCCCTGGCGCCTGCGGCTGAGCCACGTGGAAACACCGGCCAGCACAACCAGACCGGGAATGATAAATACCGAGCCGAGCAGGATCATGATCCACTGCAACTGCCCGGGGATATTGAAGGTCCGTTCCGTGGGCGTCCGGGGTGTGATGCTGGCGAGGTCCTCCTGTTCGGCAGCCCAATCGACCGAGTTGATGAACATGTCGCCGTTGCCGTAGGCGTCAAAGATCTGGTCCACAGCGAAGTTGGAGGTGCCGAATACCACGACACGTCCACCGGTTGTCATGTTCTCTCCCGCGATGGCGAGCGTGAGGGGACCGGCGGTCTCACCTTCCTCGAGCCCAACCTGCCCGCCGCCAGAGAGGCTCTCAAAATCAGTTTCGCCCCACGACCGCTCGTTGGTTTGGATGAGCGGTGTCAGGGTCACATCTCCGGCTGAACCGGATATCGCGAGGCTGCGTGAGAAGGGGAAGAAAGCTACCAGATTATTCGTATTAAGCGTGACCGGGTGGCTGGCATCGTAGTAGGCTGCGGCGGCCGTCGTTGGTTGCGGGCTGTTCAGGTCGATCACTATATCGTTATTAAAAGTAATGCCCCAATCCTGTGCCAGCATCTCTGCCAGCGGATCGGAAGAATCCCCAAACTCGGTCAGGGGGACCGGATCCTCCATTACGATCAGGGAGCCGCCCTGCGCGAGATATTCTTTGAGCAGCTCAATCTCGCCTTCCGAGACGGGCTGGAGTGGCCCCGCGATCACGATCACGCTCGCGTCCTCAGGGATCTCGTTCTCGACAAGCAGATTGAGCGTCTCGGCCCGATAATTCTTGCTCTCCAGCGTGCCCCGGGCGCGGGTCATAGACGCTTCGCCAGCCTGCTGAATATCCCGCTCACCGTGACCGGTCAGGAAATAGACCACGTTGGTCCCCGGATTGAGCAGGCGCAGCAGCCCTTTGAGGATCTCCGTCTCACTGGCGAATGCGACGATCTCCTGTTGATCGCCCATGCGGAGCAGGATCTTCCCATCGCCGGTGATGCCAGCGTTGAGCGCCGCCTGAGGGTCCAGATCCGGGTTGACGAAGCTGTAGTCGAATTTCCCGTTGCTGTTCGCCTTGATATTGCTGAGCAGTGTCTCCGCGGACCCGGTGTTCTGAGAAAAGAAGCCGGTCGCCGTAACATTCTCGGGAAGAGTCTCGAGCGCGCTTGCCAGCTCCGGCGAGAGGGTGTTGACGTTATCCTCGGTGAGGTCGCTCACCTTCACCGGGTTCTGGAACGCGATCAGATTGCCGACGATCAGGATTCCCAGGAAGGCGATCGCCAAAATTAAGGCGTTGCTGCCATAGCGCGCCTGCCTGCCGGTCAAAAAGCGGCGGACCCGATCTGGCTCCATGATCGCATATGCAGCCAGCCCCAGAATGATGAGACCCGCGCTGATCAGGAGATAGCGATTGATGTCCTCCGCTGTCAGGCCGCTGAACATCTGCATGGATACCAGCCCGCGCATCACAGCCAGGAAGAAGGTGGCAATGCACGCCAGCAGTGCCAGGACCAGCGCTATGAGGGAAAAGTTCCGTGCCGCAGATTGTTTCCGGTTATCCATTAGCGCCATCTCCGCACTTCAATCGCAGTCGTCCCCACGAACAAGCCCAGGGCAATCAGGCTGACAAAATAGATGATGTCGGTCAGATAGATATTCCCGACATTAAATGCCTCGTAAAAATGGGTTTGCATACTCAAATACCGAAAGAGCTCGCCCCCGGTTCCCTGCATAACCTGGGCGGGGAATCCGATGAGCCACCACAGCAACACGAACACACTCAGGGTGATGAAAAATGCCGCCACCTGATTGGTGAACATGGCCGAGATGCCAACGCCAAGTGCCAGGAACGCCGCCGCGACCAGAATCACCCCCAGGTAAGAGGAGATCACCAACTGCTGGTCGATCCCCGGCGTCACAAGGTTATTAAGAATTAAGGGATAAATCAGGGTTATGGCAAGGATGGTCAGGATGAAGAGCAGGCCCCCCAGCCATTTCCCGGCGACCAGCTCAAAGTCACGGACAGGAGCCGTCAGTAACAGCTCGAGCGTCCCCATCCGCGCTTCATCTGCCAGCAGGCGCATTGTCAATGCCGGGATGGACAGCACAAGCAGAAAGCCGAATGCCCCGGTGATGGGGGAAATATCCGGGACCTGCCCGAAAGACTGAAAAGCATTCTGTATGAAATAGAAAATGTTGATCGCAAAGATGATCCCCATGGTCAGCAGGATCATAAATGCCACTACATACGCAATCGGGCTGACAAAGTAATGGTTGTATTCGCGTTTTGCGATGATCCAGATATTTCTCATAGAGCCTCACGAAACATTGTTTTCACCGGCATTGTCGCGGGTCAGCTCCAGGAAGATTTCTTCCAGGCTCAAGCCAACAGGCCGCATCTCCAGCAGCTCATACCCCGCCTGCACGACAGCCTTCGCTACCTGAGGGCGTGCATCTTCACCGGCTACGAACTCGAACTCGACTGAACCATCGGGTTTGGTCTCGACCGCCCGGACTGCCTTCACGCGCGAGACGCGGTTGCTCAAGCCATCTGAGTCGCCGCGCACACGCAGTATCACCCGTTGGGCACCGACCAGGCGTGATTGTAAATTCTCCGGAGTATCCTCGGTCACGATCTTGCCTTTATTGATGATCAGAACCCGGTCACACATCTGCTGGGCTTCCGTGAGGATGTGAGTCGAAAGCAAGACAGTTCGATCTTTGCCGATCTCACGGATCACATTTCGAATTTCTACGACCTGGGCAGGGTCCAGACCGATGGTCGGTTCATCCAGGATCAAGACTTCCGGACGATGGATCAACGCTTGTGCCAGGCCGATGCGCTGGCGCATGCCTTTTGAGAACGTCCCAATAAAACTGTTGGCGCGATCCTCCAGATTTACCCTTTCAAGGGTCTCATGCGCACGCTCTTCCGGATCAGGAATATGTCGCAGGTCTGCCATGAAGGTCAGATATTCCAGAGCGGTCATATCGTTATAAAGAGGCACCGTCTCAGGGAGATACCCTACGCGCTTGCGAACCTCGAGCGACTCCTCAACAATATCGTAACCAGCCACCGTTGCAGACCCGTCGGTGGGAGGCATGTAGCCGGTGAGGATTCTCATCGTGGTGGTTTTGCCGGCACCATTGGGTCCGAGAAAGCCCACAATCTCTCCCTGCTCTGCATCGAAGGTGAGGTTGTCAATGGCGCGGCGCGCGCCATAGTCTTTGGTGAGACCATTGACCTGGATCATCCGAGCTCCTTAAGATTAGAGTGGAATATCTGCAAACAAAGAAAAGGCACGCGTGCCGGTGGGCAGCCGTGCCATTTGCTCTCGTATCGAGAATACTATACAGAAATTTAAAATCAAAGTCAAGTAGCCAGTAGCCTTCTAATCAAACGCTAATTTACCTCTGGATTTTTGAGCTTTTAGTTTTTCTTAACGTAGGAACAAATACCAGACCGCTGCTGTTCCCATCACACAGGCAGCAAAGATGAATAGACCAATCAGCACCAGCATCCAGCCATTCGATGTGTCTGGCGTTATGCTCGGGCTTGAAACGGGTAAGGGAGCGCGACGTGGAGTGGGGGTCTCAAAACCAGCCGAGACGTCTACCGTCTGGCGCGAGGAATTGATCATTCCTTCCACGAAGTCCGGGATCCCATTTCGGTTTGCATCTAGTCCGCGCAGGGCTTCTTCGTATCTTGCGCGGACTTCAGGCGGCAGATGTTCGATGCCGTTGAACTCCTTCCCATCGACAACGATCTTCATACTGCTGACCGCCGCCTGCCCTGCCACGAGGTTGTCCAGGATATCCGGTGCTCCGTTCCTATCTTGATCGGCAAACAAGTTCATGGTTTCAAACGCGTCGGGGATCCGATTGTTGTTCGCATCCCGGAGAGAATGCATAGCCTGCTCATATTTTTGGCGGACGTCCGCTGGCATTTCGTTGACACTGTGATACGTTTTTCCATCGATAACAATGATTTTAGGGTCCATGATTGCCTCCGTGAAATAATCCCAAGTTTACCCTATTGGCTGATTTAAGCATTGCTAGTAAACTTTGCGTAACGGAGTTGTCATGACTGAGCTTTTATACCAGACCGATAGCTACTTGCAGGAGTTCGATGGCAATATCACCTATGTCCTTTTATACGAACGGGCAGTCGTTCTGGACCGGACGGCGTTTTATCCAGGCGGTGGAGGGCAGCCCTATGACTTTGGGACTTTTACAATCGACGGCGTGACGTATCCCGTGCAGAAAGTGAAAAAGCAGGGTGAGGATGTCCTGCATTTCCTGGGCGGAGACTTGCCCCTGCCTCCCAGCGGCACCGCTGCGCACGGTACTCTAGACTGGGCGCGGCGGTACGAGCTCATGCGAACACATACAGCTATGCACGTTCTCTGCGGGACAGTCTTCCGTGATTACGGCGCCCTTGTTACTGGCGGGGATATGGAGCCCCTCAAGGGCCGCATGGATTTTGAGTTCGCAAGCATGCGCGGCGAGCTTGTGCGTGAGATCGAAACCACCGTCAATTCCGAGGCAGCCAAAGCCCGGGAAGTG
>DATHTH010000250.1:0-30326 GCA_035463495.1 Anaerolineales bacterium
TTCCGTTCGCCCGGCTTCGTCGGCGGGGAAGTAGACGCGGCGTTGCGCGCGTCGCCGGCGGGCACGCGCGGAGACAAACTCGGGCGTCTGATCAGGATGAGGCTGTGAAGCGGGTTCTGAAAAGCTCATTTAGTAGTGCGATCCTGGATGGACCTGGCTCGCCCAATTATACAGGCAATGTGGATGCAAATGCTCTCTGCCGTTATTGACAGGTTTTCTGCATCGGTTATAATACCGTGCGCACAACCGGCTCCATCACCCGATTGGTTACAACGGATCCGTAGCTCAATGGCAGAGCAGTGGTCTCTTAAACCATTGGTTGGAGGTTCGAATCCTCTCGGATCCACTCGAGATATGCTCAGATCTAAAAGTCTGGGCATCTCGATTTTAAAACCACAGCGGTTAATTCCAGGCATACCTTACCTGTGCCTTATGGAGAAAACCATCATGGCGAAGAAGAATTGTAATCATTGCGGGAAGTACAAGGATGAGGAAGAATTCAATTGGAGATTTAAGTCTTTAGGAGTCCGTCACAAAACCTGCCGTGAGTGTATCCACAAATTCAACAAAGCTTATTTTGAGGGACCGGCTAAGAAAAGACATCTTCAGCAGGTGAAAGAAAGGAAGCAAACGGCCCGCGAAGTGGCCAGACAATTCGTATGGGACTACTTGGCAAGCCATCCATGCCAGGGAACACTTGACGAGGGAAGTCCGTGCTGTGAAAGTAACCCAATTGTTCTTGAGTTTCACCACATCCGCGGAACGAAAGAAATGGATGTTTCGGCTATGGTTGCTAGCGGATACCCAGTCGCCAAAATCCAGGCCGAAATTGATAAGTGTATTGTTCTTTGTGCGAATTGCCACAGAAAAATAACTCACAAAGAAAGAGGCTGGTTTCTTGGGAGAAAGTAGTTACACCGTCAAAAACTCAAGGATCTGTTTTCCCCGATCCTTAATCATTACTGTAGACAACCGGAAAATGCGCAAATCAACTTTGGGCGAGGAGTATGAGTTTGTCGACAAAATCCTCCTTGAGCCCGTCGCTCATTAGCTTTGTCTTGAGACTGTCCGGGGAGCCAGATTTCATCAGCTCTTGTTTCGTTGCTCGCACCATCCTGAAGAGGGTCTGGTTGCTCGGATCGAGAATTTTGGGGTCAAATCCTTTTTTGCAAGCCTGACAGACCACAAATTTCTCTAACGTCTCCGGTTCGAAAATTGAAAGGTAATAAAAGGTAAAGTCGAGCGCGGCTCTTCTTATATTGAAAGGCCTTTGACCACTGCACCTGGGGCAGTAAAAAAACGCCTGAAAAAAACCATCTTCCTCTGAGTCGTCTATGACAGGAATAAACATGCTCGATGTCCTTTCTAACCAGCTTGCACAATATTCTAGCGCTCGAGGGACAAAATGCTCCTTACATGTGCATAACAATCAGCGGCCTTATCGAAAGAAACCTATATCCTCCCATGTTAAAATTGCCATCGCGAGCCTGCGGTCGAGGCTGATATACTTTTCAATACAACGCTTGGAAAACGATGAGAACTCTTCCTAACAAGTTTCTGGCTGCAATGATTGCGGTTCTGCCCTTACCGGGTGCGCCCTTATACGATGGTGACGATCAACGTGTGATCGACCAGGCTTTGTCGGATCTCGAGTGCTACATGGATGCAGGGGTGGACAGCATTCTTCTGGAGAATGATCATGATCTCCCGTATATTCAGCCGCCGTTGGATGAAAAAGGCATTGTCCTGATGACAAAAATCGCCAGGGAAGCACGGCAGCGGTTTGACGGGCCCATCGGCATCCAAATGCTCGAAGCGGCGAATATCACTTCTCTGGAAATAGCCTCAGAAGCAGACCTCGATTACATCCGGGTGGAAGCCTTCGTCTTCGCGCACGTCGGCGGGAGTGGGATCATTAACGGTTCGGCAGGGAAGATCCTGAGGCGGAGAAAAGAACTGGGCGTAGAACATATCAAGGTGTTTGCGGATGTCAAGAAGAAACACGGCTCGCATTCACTGACAATAGATCTGGATATTAAAGATGAAATCATGCAGGCAGAATTCTTCCTGGCGGATGGCGTGATCGTGACCAGCCAGTTTACCGGTCTTCATCCTGACAAAAATGATTTGATCAAAGCAAAAAGCGTTACGAATTTACCCGTCATCATCGGTTCAGGGATGACGGCTGAAAACATCCATGATTACGTGACTCTTGCCGATGGATTTATTGTAGGATCTAACTTTCGCAGGCATGGAAAATTCCTGGAAACCCTGGAACCGCAGAGAGTAGGTGCGTTTATGGATGCTTTTCTTTCAGCCAGAAAGAATACCGAAGTGGGGTGACAGACCGAACCAGAAACCTGGCAGAGCGATCGGTTTTTTGGCGCAACCCTGATTTAGGATATCAAAATATAATCGGATCCGAGCCTATCCGCGTTTACCTTCCTTTTGGTGAATTGCAGAAATGCTGGCAGCATGCCCAGGAGAATCCACGCCGGACCCATTGGAGACTGATGTTAACGAGCCTTCGCCTATATCTTGACCGCCAGGCATCCTCGCCTTTTCGATATATCCTCGAGCAGATGTTATTCTTCCTCTTCGGATGGATACCTACGATTATCGGGGTTGGCTTGCGCGCGGTCGTTTATCGTCTCATCCTGCGCACGGACGGGCTGGCTGCAATCGAAAGCGGGGTCCGTTTGCGGTTCGCAGACCATATACGACTCGGCCGTGGTGTCTACCTGGATGAGGGTGTTTATTTGCATGCCTGTCCGGGCGGAATTGAGATCGGTCCCGGGACCATGGTGATGCACGGCGCGGTATTGCATGTTTACAACTTTCGGAATATGCCGCATTCGGGGATCAAGATTGGTCGCGACAGCCTGGTCGGCGAATATTCGGTGATCCGGGGACAGGGAGGCGTGCAAATTGGTGATCGCGTCTACACCTCGCCGTTTACGCAGATCATCGCAGTTAACCACGTCTTCGATAATCCAGATCGTCCTTTTGTCGAGCAGGGCATCACGGCTGAAGGGATTATCATCGAGGATGATGTCTGGCTCGGAGCCGGCGCGATCATTACAGACGGTGTGCGCATCGGGGAGGGGGCAGTCGTGGCGGCGGGTGCCGTCGTCACCAGGGATGTCCCTCCGCATACCCTCGTGGGCGGCATCCCGGCGAAGCCGATCAAAACAATCGATGGGAGTCTGTCCCAGCCAGAGCGGACGATTTACCATGCAATGAAGGATCGAACTTAATGACAGTCTTGTCCATTGTGATTCCCGCCTATAACGAAGAAAACGGGATCGCGGAAATTGCATCCAGAGTACTTTCTGTGGAGCCTGAGCTGAAAAGGGTTGGGGTAGATAGGTTAGAGCTCCTCATCGTCGACGACGGCTCGCGAGACCGGACAGCAGAGGCTGCCGAAACAATACCCGGCGTATGCTTGATCCGGCATTCCATCAACAGAGGCTACGGCGCAGCGCTTAAGACAGGCTTTTCCAAAGCCGGTGGTGAGCTGATCGGCTTTCTGGACGCAGATGGCACCTATCCGCCGGAATACTTACCGCAGTTATGCGAGGCAGCCCTCGGCGGAGCAGACCTGGTCATCGGCTCGCGCATGGCGGGCGAAGACAGCAAGATGCCTTTCACACGGCGTGTAGGCAATTTCATTTTTGCCCACCTGCTGACCCTGCTCAGCCGTCAGAAGGTGACCGACAGCGCCAGCGGCATGCGAGTCTTCCGTCGAGAAGTCCTCCGGGATATCTATCCGCTGCCCGATGGTCTGAATCTCACGCCCGTAATGAGCACCAGGGCGGTTCATGAGGGCATCCGCATTCGTGAGATACCCATTCCCTATAGCGAGCGGGTGGGACGTTCCAAATTAAGTGTCGTCCGGGATGGAAGCATTTTTATGCAAAGCATGCTCTGGACGGCGCTTTCCTACAATCCCGTTCGCATCCTGGGTTTGTTGGGGTTGGGAGTCCTGGGCATCGCCGGCCTCGTCTTTTTATGGATTGTCTACCTGCGCCTCAACGGTATTATGACTCTGACGCCCTGGGGCGTCGCGGCGCTGTTCCTTGCGTTGATATCCACGATCACAGGCGTAAATCTCCTGGCATTAGGCATTACCTTTAACTATCTTGTAGCGCTCTTCTATAAGAGGCCGATCCGGCAGGGATTGTTCGGAAACCCCATTTTCAAAACCCCTCTCGATAGGCAATTCGGCTGGATGGGGCTCGCAGCTGTGATAGCAGGTCCTGCCCTCGCGCTGACTGTGCTCCTGCTGGGAGGAAGCAGCTGGGAGATCAGCCGGCTCTGGTTTTACATGGTAGGAAGCGCGTTGATTTTTCTGGTGGGAGTCCAGTTATTGATCTACTGGCTGCTTCTGCGAATATTGGAAGAATTGAGCCAGCGGGAGATCCTGACGAAACAAGACATCGGTTTGGGTAGAGCTTGAGTACCAAAAATATCTTCTGGCTGACCGTTGCAGTGCTTGGCCTTGTGCTCACTTTGCTTCTGTGGCCTTACTTTACGCAGGTCAACCTGCCGACTGTTAACATGCCCGCGTTTGGCTCCGAGACCGCACGCGCTCGGGTAATGGAGATCATCGAAGAAGGTGAAATCGATCTGGGCGGGACGATCCAGCGCTATCAGGTGGCGCGGGTCGAGCTGCTGGAGGGAGAGTACCGCGGGATAGTGATGGAGATGGATTACGGCCGGCGGCAAATTCTCTCGAGCGCGGTGTACCTGCAACCGGGCGATGCAGTCCTCGTGACGATCGGGGCAACCCCGGATGGGGTACTAACAGTCTATTTCGCCGATTTCGTCCGCTCAGACTCCCTCCTCTGGCTGACGACCATCTTCGTGCTTTTCATCCTGGTGATTAGTGGCTGGAAGGGACTACGCTCGCTGCTCAGCATGGCCTTCAGCCTGCTGGTCATTATCGGTTATATCATTCCGCATATTCTGGCAGGCGAAGACCCCTTGCGAGTGAGTATTACCGGCTCGATCATCTTGCTCGGGGTGACGCTCTACCTGACCTACGGCTGGAATCTCAAGACACACGCGGCGGTCGCAAGTATGATTCTTGTCCTGTTCCTTACAGGAACGCTGGCCACCTTCTTTGTCATCTTCACACGTCTTACCGGTTCAGGAGATGAAAACGCCCTCTTCCTGCTGCAGATGCTCAACACACAGATCAACCTGCGCGGGCTGCTTCTGGGCGGGATGATCATCGGCGCGTTGGGGGTGCTGGACGATCTGGTCACGACCCAGGCTTCGGCGGTCTTCGAGTTGCACCGGGCCAATCCCAATCTACAATTTCGAGAGCTGTTTCGGGCGGCGATGCGGATCGGGCAGGACCACGTCGCTGCGACAGTCAACACGCTGGTGCTGGCATATGCTGGCGCTGCGCTGCCGATGCTGCTCATGTTCTCGCTCGGGCGCGGAAATTACGGATTTCTCGTCAACTTCGAGTTCATTGCCGAAGAGATCGTGCGTACCCTGGTCGGGTCACTCGGGCTGGTGACTGCCGTCCCGCTGACGACAGCCATTGCCATTTTCTTCGCCCTGCGGGCCGATTCGCTCGGAAAATGGCGGGAAATCCTGGGTCCTGAAGGAGCAGGTCATGGACATGTTCATTGATCTCTTCTTACCTTCGGTCCTCCTGTCAAATAAGCACGCCCGGATCAGCGTCACTATGTCAATTTCCTGTTGTGTACCTTGGGTTGAATGGGAAGAGGGCGCGACCTTTTTCAGAGGCTTGCGTATAGAAGGTACAAGGAGCGCGAGTGAGCGATGAATATGCCTGGGTTCTCCAGGCCCAGCAAGGCAACGACGAAGCGTTTACAAGGCTTGTTGAGGAGTACCAGACGCACGTCTACAATCTGTGTTACCGCATGTTAGGCGAGCCGGAGGCGGCTGAAGACGCCGCGCAGGAGACCTTTCTGCGGGCATACCAGAACCTGCACCGCTATGATCGCAACCGGTCGTTCGCCACATGGTTGCTCTCGATTGGCGCCCATTATTGTATAGACCGGTTACGCCGTCGCAAGCTTTCCATGTTCTCGATCGATGAAGAGAACGAAGACGGTACCACGTTTGAGATCCGGGATGATGCTTCTCCCGATCCGGAGGGCGAGTCGGTGAAACGGGAGGATCGAGAGCGCCTGCACGGATTGCTGAAGGATCTCGATGAGACAGACCGGGCCGCCGTGGTCCTCCGTTACTGGCACGATGCTTCAGAAGTCGAGATCGCGGAAACTCTCAACCTGACCGTGAGCGCGGTGAAAAGCCGGCTGCACCGGGCGCGGCGCGCTCTGGCAGGTATGTGGCAGGAAGATGAGCCGCGCACGTCTCGTACTCGCACCGAAAGGAGAGTCTATGAATCACCAGCCTTTTGAAGAGTGGCTGTTAAACGAAAAACCACTCGAGCAAAAACAGAAGCTTGAGCTCGAGATACACCTGCGCGACTGCCGTTATTGCAGTGCGTTGGTAGAAACGAATAAAGCTCTGCACTCGGTGAAGATGGCTTCACCGGCGGCAGGCTTTACAGCGCGCTTCCAGGCGCGGCTGGCTCAACAAAGGGCTGCCGAGCGCCGGCGCAGAGCCTGGGGCTCGGTCCTGTTTACGGTGGGGGGGGCGGCGCTGCTTGTGTGGCTGGTGGGTCCTTATGTCTCTCCCTTCTTCGCCTCGCCGGCTACCTGGATCACGGCCCTCATCGAATGGGCAGTATTTCTGTTCACCACGCTCCATGCCATAACCCAGGCTGGTTCCGTTTTTCTGAAAGTGGTTCCGGGCTTTCTGCCTCTCTTTGTATGGATGGTGCTCATTTCTGCAATCGCAGGGGTAGCCCTTCTGTGGTTCGTATCGATCTGGCGGTTCGCCCAACGAGGCGTTTCGCAAGGAGTGTAATCTATGAAGCTGACAATGGTGAAGCTCTTCACTGCACTTATCTTTCTATCTTTGTTGCTCGCACCGGCAACCCCGGTCTTTGCACAGGAGCCGGACCCCGACGGTGAGGGCCGGATCATCTTTGGCAGTAACTTTACCGTTGAAAGCGGTGATACGTTCAATGGGGACCTGGTGGTTTTTGGCGGGAATGTGACGATTGAAGAAGATGCCGTTTTGAATGGGGATCTGGTGGTTATCGGGGGAACGATCAGGAGTAACGGCGAGATGCAGGGCGATATCGTAGTCATGGGCGGGCAGGTAAGCCTGGAGGAGGCTGCCCTGGTCGAGGGCGATGTCATTACGATCGGCGGCCAGCTGGATCAGGCTGAAGGCGCCCGGATCGAGGGCGAGGTTGTCAATAACGCCGCACCCGATATTCTGTTCCCCACTGGCCGGATCCCTCCGGATGCACCGGGTGTGCCGGATGTAGAAGTGCCGGTTATCCCCCGGCCTGAGGTCGTAGTCAACTACAACCCGTTCGGCGAATTTGTGCGCGTGCTTGGATCGGCGGTGCTGGTTTCATTTCTTGGAGTCCTGGCAACACTCTTCTTTCAGAGTCATCTGGCAAGAGTTTCCCAGGCTGTGGTCATACAGCCATTGATGACGACCAGTATTGGCCTCTTAACGATTGTTGTGCTCTTGATTGCGGCACTGACCCTGATCCTCCTGCCACTGGTGGGTCTGAGCCTGATCCCACTGGCCTTTGCCTGGTTGTTCGGCGTGATCGCCATCGGGCAGGAGATCGGTGAGCGGCTCGCGCGGGCACTGCGCCAGGAATGGCAACCGGTGATCGCAACAGCGATCGGCACGTTTGTGCTTGTATTCATCGTCGCTTCCGTCCAGTCTCTAAACCATCTCCTCCCGTTTATGGCATGTGTCACCTGGATCCTGCCTGCGCTGGTCGGTTTGCTGGCAGTTGGCGCTGTGGTGATGACCCGTTTCGGGACGCGTCCGGTGCAGGTTCCCGCCCTGACGGTTTCCTCTCCCCCACCACCTCCCTCGGAGCCGCGAGAGCTGCCGCCAGCCGCCTAGGCTTAAAATTCTCTGATGTTATAATGAATCCGCCCCGAGCACGAGTGGGGCGGGTTCTTTTTACAGAGGAAAACATGTCTTTCAGAGAAACACCGATCCCGAACACTATTATCCACCATGTTCCCCCACCGCTAGTTGAAGTCTCTGGGACGCACTATGAGATGGGATGCCAGATTGGCGAGGCACGACGCGAACAGGTTCAGCACAGCATTGAAAATGCACATATCCTGATCGACCAGACCTACGCATCGCTGGAGCTGACCTGGATGGGGGCACGTATCCAGTCACGTAAATACCTCCCCTTTGCCGAGGAACGTTACCCGCAGTATATCGATGAAATGCAGGGGATTGCCGCCGGCGCAAATGTGACCTTCGATGACGTGATGGTTTTGAATGCCATGGAAGCCGTGACGATGGACGCGCTCCATCTCACCCGCTGCACCAGCTTTGCCGTCAACGAAGAATGCACAGCAGACGGTCATGTCCTGTTGGCTCATAATGAAGACTGGCTGCCAGAGGATGAGAATGATGTCTATGTCATCTCCGCAAAGCCGAAGGAAGAGCCACCCTTCCTCGCGATGACATATGGCGGACTGTTGCCCAATGTGGGGTTCAACGCCTACGGCATTGCCCAGCTGATCGACTCGGTCTACCCCAACGACTCACGCATTGGCATTCCACGTCTGGTCGTGGCGCGCGCTGTCCTGGCGTCCCGGCGCCTTTCGGGCGCGTTGGGGCGTACATTGGTCTCTCACCGCGCTGCGGGTTACAACCACCTACTTGCCGACGATCACGGAGAGTTGTATTCGGTGGAGGTGTCTGCCCGCAGATTTGAAATTCTGTATGGCACCGATGGCTACATGGTTCATACCAACCACTATCTGACGCCCATCATGAAAGAGATCGAGAATGAGCCTGAAGAGTTGATTTCTTCTCGTGTGCGGTATTTCCGTGCGAACCGTTTATTACGGCAAAACTCCAAACATACGATCAAGACCTTGCAGGCGATCCAGAAGGATCATGTCAACCTGCCCAACTCGATCTGTAACCACAATATCGCCGGGACTGACCCTCTGGACCGTGAGAGCACTATCACCGCTCTGGTGATCGACCTGACCTCCCGCGAGATGCACATCGCCTGGGGTAATCCGTGCCAGAATGGGTATCATACGTATCATCTGAGTGATTAGAGATCTTATACGCGAAAATCCGCCTGTTCAATGACAGGCGGATTTTATTATGATCAGGTGATGCGAGCGAAATAGCAGTCAGCTTAGTGTGGTTGATTTGGTTTTAACCGGCTGGTCAGATCACGCAGCTGAACGAACGAAATCGGCTTGATCAAGACGAAATCGGCCTGCTCCGTGTAAGCTTCGCCCATGCGCGCATCGGCTGTCGTAATGATCACAATAGTGTTTGCGAGTCGCTCGTCCTTGCGGATGATATTGGTCAAAAGGTCTGCACCGGAGATATGCGGTAGATGCATATCCAGAAGAATGAGGAATGGCGGAGGGTCCTGCTTTAACCTTTGCTGTGCCATTCTTCCATCGGCGACCTGTTCGACATCGAAGCCCACACCGCGCAAAGCCTCCACAAAAATACTGGCAAGGTCCTCATCGTCCTCAATAATCAAAGCGAGATCGCTCATCATTCTCTCCGTTTCTCATTTTTTTCTTCAGGAATGATCAAAGGCAGGGTAATGGTGAATGTGCTGCCTTGATCTGGTTTGCTGTTCACCTGGACCTTCCCATTCATTAGCTGGACCAGTTGCCTGACGATGGACAGCCCCAGGCCAAAGCCGCCGTGGAGGCGGGTGGCGGCACCATCTACCTGGCGGAAGGTCTCAAAGATATGCGGGATCTCCGCCTCCGGAATGCCCTGTCCGGTATCAGAGACTTCGATGCCCCATTTGTTACTCGATGAGAAAAACAACCGAACATGGACTGTGCCCCGTTCTGTAAACTTAACTGCATTGTTGACCAGGTTCACCAAAATTTGTTGCAGGCGGGCGGCATCGCCATTCAGCACCTCGGGTAGATCGTCATCGATCTCGCTGGTCAGTTTCAAGCCTTTCTCGTGTACTATCTGATCCATCACGCTGTGCAAATTGTCCAGTAGATCGGCTGGCCGGATCGGCGCCATCTGGATGGTGAGCCTGCCCGCTTCCATCTGAGCTTGGTCGAGTAGATCATTGATCAATCCAAGCAGGCGCTGCGTGTTCTTAATAATGCGCGCTGCCATGTTGAGCTGTTTCTCGTTCATGGGCCCATAGACGGCTTCCTTAAACATTTCTGCATAGCCGAGAATGGCATTGAGCGGGGTCCGTAGCTCGTGTGAGACGATGGCGACGAATGTGCTTTTCAGCCTCTCTAATTCCGCCTCACGAGTGAAGTCACGAAAAACAGTGACTGTCCCGATATTTGTGTTCAGGTCATTCACGTGGTTATAAACCTGGGCTGCGCTGATCGAGAGCGTTTTCGGACCCCATTCGATGCGGAAGCTCGGCGGTTGGGTATCGTGTTCCATCATGGCATATAACAGCCCTCGGCTTTTGGAAGAAAGCCGCGGATGCTCGATGAGCTCGCTGAAGTTTTTGTTCACGATGAGCTCCACCGGAAGATCCAGCATGCTCTTCAACGCGGGATTTGCCAGGATGGCATTCCATTTCGTGTCGAACACCACGACGCCATCTGCAATCGAGTTCAAGATTGCCTGGTTTCGACCCGCTTCGGCACGCTCACGCTCGAGAGATTCTGCTAAAGCTTGTGTGCGCTCGGTCACTACCTTATCGAGATTCGCGTTAATCGTCCGGAGCTCTCTGAGTGCCTGCTCCAGGCTTCGAGCGGAAAGCCACGAAACAAGTGCAATGGTGAAAAAACCAATGATTGCAGGGATGTTCGGTATACGGTCGATCGATAGGGCAATGACAGAGATAATAATGGCGCTCAGAGTGCTAAAAATGAAGCTAGACCACGGAGCCAAGAGTATGCTTGCCATGATAACAGGAATAGCAAACGCAAAAAGACTTCGCCCCCCTGAGATGTGCTCCGGAGTATCACTGAATGCAAATACGAAAGTTAAGAAAACAAGAAAAATAGTTGCTGATACTCGACCTGACCAGAAGTAATTGATCAAATATAGGATCAGAGATCCTATCATTGTGATGGTGCTGCCAATAACAACCAGACTGACATTTTCCCACCTTTGCACCTGTAGCACGATCGAAATGATTCCTGCGAGCAAAGCGAGGAAAGAAAGGATTCCAACACTTACAACGAGGATATTCAGGATCCTCCTGCGACGAGTGTCATCCGGATCGTTGGTAGAGATTGTTAGAAAACGGCTGAGGAAGCTCATGAGAATATCCGATTGTCTGGCTTTAGTACATGATAGCAGCACACAATAAAGAAGAAATCAAATTGGGGCTATTGTAATAATCAAATTTGTTAGGCGATTGATTCCTGAAAGGATCACAAAGTTGTCCTGTTCCAATTGAAAACCCAATCGTTCCTTTACCTCGTAGGCGCCGGTCCCCCAGCGTAACCAGCGCATATTTCTTTCAAACGCGTCTTCCAGGCTGGCATACACCAGGCGGAAATAGGCATATCTGGCATCCTTCTCGAGACCCAGGGCGGTTGTCATCTGGGTCTGGTTGTCTTCAAGGATCAGCCCACAGCCGACCAGTTTTTGGCCAATCCGTGCTTCCAGCCATCTGCCGCCTATCAATTCAATATTTTCGAGCAGACTACGCGTCCACGGATTTGGAGCAGAACCATGGCGTGTTTCTACATTGCGGATCAATTTCAAGGCTGCATCCACATCCGGGACCATCCTTGAACATGTCAACTGTATCCCGAGTCTCTCGGCCTCTCGCATGCTGCGCTGAAAGTGCTGCCGGTGTTTCTTCCCGGCTTGCGCCAGATATTCTTCCATAGATCGCCAGCGATTCTCCATAACTGTCCCGGGGCTAGGCAAATTGGTTTTCTTGAAACCGGACGGCCAACTCTCAATATCTGTTCCTTTTAAGAAATCAAACAAAACGATCGACGCCCCGAGCTGTCTGCCTGCTGTTAACGCTGAACGTGTTAATCTAAGCAGGATCGCCGCGCGCCGCTCATCATCTGGCAGGCTCAGCCCGGAGCAGTTCGCCACTGGTGATCGGCAGATCAAAAGCGGCCAGCGGTTTATCAGCATAGAAATTGATCTCTTAAGGAACTCCGGTAATTTCGGAGGGAGCGATTCATTTCGTACCAACCACAGGCAGGCGCGTGCGATTAGGACATCTCGATCATAGGCAAGCACGTAAACAGGTCGGCAATCGGACATGACGCGCTCGCCAAACGCGTACCAGCGGTGACTTTGAAATGGCTCCTCCCCGCTGAGCTGGTCCCAGCTGGAGGCCTCGATCTCATGAATGCTGTTAAGCACCCGGATCCTTAATTGCGTCAGGGATCGGGGCGCATCATCCATGTTTATCCGATTGGCTCAAGGTAAGCACCATATCCATTGCCTGAAGATACTCTTGCCAGCCCGGGTAGAGAGCGAAATCCTCCTCGCGAAATGCTTCGTCGGGATACATGACCTTTACGCGCAAAAAGTTGTACAGCGCACGCTGCTCTCGGGTTGCCTGCTCCATCTCCGCCAGGGACTTCTCATAATGATGGTGACGCTGACTCCGCATCACCTGAGGCAGCATGGCTTCGATACGCCTTTGCGCGTCTGCGGACGGTTTTTCGGAGTGTTTATCGAGAAAACGGCTAAGGCGAGTACATTCGTATTCTGGCTCGTTGAGCAGTTGCTCATAAGACATAAAGATCTTTTTGTCACTGTGCTGCGTAAAAGAAAGGATGTTCAACATGCAGTATTGCCAGTAGGTGAGCCCTGCAGAGAAAGGCAGCTGGCTTTCGTCAATCTCTTCCGTCCTTGCCGACGATAATGCCACCTCTGCCGGGTGCCGGATAGTAACGACATAGATCGGATCGCCCCAGAGCCTCTCCCAGAAGGGGATCGTTAACGGAAGGCGTGCATCTTTCCAGATCCACGCATCGAAGCGGTTCGTTACAGCTTGCTCGTCCATCTTCTCCAGCAGGTTCCGGGCTTTGTGGCGCAGTTCAGGATCTTGCACTCTGGATTCCATAACGGCACGGAGGGGAGGGACTCTATCGTTGTGATCCAGAAGCGCGTCGTTCAACTCCTGCAAGGGTATGTATTCCATGTAACCATAGCCGCGTGGATCCTGAATGTCAGACTTCCATAGGTTGTCATCTCCCCCATGATAGGCTCCCCAGCGCCGGACGAGGTCAGCCGTCAGCGAAGTGCCGCTGCGCATGGTTCCTAATACAATGATCCGTTTTGGCATCTTAATATCCTTATATCATTGAGAAAGCGCCAGCGCACTGATTACAGCAGAACGAATCACCAGGTTAGGACTGTACAGGCACTTCCCTATCCATAACGGAGGGTAAGGTTGATCCATATGTTCGGTCAGCCAACGGGCTCCATTTTTCAACACATTTTCCGGAACCTTCGCCACGTTCTGATTCCAGAACCAGAGTGCCTGGATTGCATAGGCGGTCTCTTCCGCAGTGGAAATATATGTACCCCAGGAGCCATCTCTATTCTGTGTTCGGAGAATCCATTGTACAGCCTCCTCTACGAGATCTCTGGCAATGTTGGCGCAGGCAATAATGGCATGAGACGTCGCATAGTATGGCGAAGAGTGCCATTTATCTATCCAGTAAGGATTTGCCCCCTTTGCTCCTTGCAGGAAACGTATGACCTTTTCAACAGGAGAATTTCTACTGTCCATGCCTGCTGCTCCCAATGCCGCAAGTACATGAATATTTGCGCTGATGGATGGGTTCGCTTCGAAGGCAAAACAGCGGAAGTGCTCTTTTTCTTCATACATTAATATGCTGGCAAGATCTTTTTCCTCACCAAAGCGTAACAGGGTTTCATAAACCAGGCTAGTATCATCGCTATCCGTGACCGAATAACCTGCTGCGAATCCAACACCATGTTTGGGCTGCCAGGTATTCGAAAGAAAATCAATATGCGGCTGGAGCTTTCCGTTTTTTTTCAAATCCGGAATAAAACTGAGATTCCAGAGCGTCCAGGCAATCTCAAAAACATCGAACGGTGCCACGTTTGGCATTCCACCGTCGTCCTTTATCACACTCCGCAGGTAGTTTAAAGAAGTTTTATCGCCCGGTTTGATACAGGCTGCAAAATACGCGGTTGCCGAAGGACTGACACCTACAGAGCCGTTTTCTTCCTGCAGGTTTTCGATATCCAGCATGTCCTCTCCATCCGTTCCAGCCATTTCGGCAGAGAAGGCCATGGTCACATGCCGGTTGATCATCTTGTTCTTAAGAAAGCCGATTTTTTTTGCACGTAGTTTGGATAGACGTCCCAGGATGCGATTCCCCTGATTCTTGATTAATCCCAGTTTTTCGGCTTCCACTGCAAGTGTGGGCGCTATAATCTCGAAGCCGACGGTTGCTCCATTGGGATCTGCCTGAAGTCCCTGGGTAGCGCCACCGACAATTCGCTCAAGCGCCAGCCTTCCCCTTTCAATTTGCATTTTATCTTGTCCCCGACGTCCCCTGTATGACAGGGCAATCATAGCGGCGAGCGTGCAGAGAACACGGTCGTGATAATAAAAAGGCGCCTGTGCTCCCCACGAGCCATCAGAAAGCTGGTTCTCAGCCAGCCAGGCCAGAGCCTGGCTGCTAAGGCTCCAATCGACCTCTCCCAGACGGGCAGCCCAGGCAGTGTCGTAAGCGGTGCTTCCCATGTGACCAGGTCCAATTTCATCAATAAGGTTCTCGATCAAGTCCTTCATGTGTTACGCTGTCCCTTCCGGGAGCCATAAATTGAATCGCAGTTTTCCAACGCCGAAGGCATAATCCTTATTCTTATGATAGTAATCCCTTAACCAGCTGAGCTCCTGCCCGGTGAGGGTCCGGTAATCAGGTTCCGGCACAGGCCGGACAAAGAGATGATCGTACAGGATCGCCCGGAGCTGGCGTTGGGTCATATACGGCGATGGACTGAGTGAGAAGTACAGATCTTCGTCTCCGTTTGTCAGCAGGGGCATATCGAACACGCTAAACTTATCGAAGCCGATAAACAGGCTGACCGGAGGCATATCTTCCCCGTAATACTTGTGGATAAGAGTCTGTTTGTTTGGAACTGAGCCCTCCTTCAGGTAATGCTCCACTGAAAGGCGAGCAATCGTGTCAGTAGCTTCATCGGCAAAGACGCCAAAAAACAAGCGATAGCGACTATGATGTTTCGTTGATTCCATAACCTCATACATTGAATTCAAGGCGTACGCATAAGGCGTGTCAGTGAGAATGTGTTGATAGTCCCCATAAAAGCGGACCCGAACATCATACTGCTCAAAGAACCGGCGATACGTCTCGTCCGTTGCGGTACGTACCAGCCCGTCGATCCCGACCCGCCGCGTATATTCCTCGCCGCGGCGCATGAGCTCGCGCCCGAACACAGGGGCGAGGAGGGTGTCCATTCCATGTTCGAACATCATGGCGCACAATTCGATATGGTTCTTTATGCTTGCAGCCATATAGGAGTCGAAAAAGTCGTCTCCAATTTTTTCAGAATGCTCTAGCATAAACCAGCGTCGCGTGCCGTTGACAGGAAATACACAGAGCTTTGGCCCTGTCGCTCGGACAAGGTCGGCAAGCTCCCGGGTGGGAAGATTCAGGAAATTCTCAAAGGGGATCATCGATTCATTAGCAGAGGCGGCTGGGGCCGCTATAAGTTGTAAGAATGGATACGCAAATATCCATCAAAACGGGATGGTAATCAGCTGCGCCGCAAGCGGTTGCCGAAAACCCAGCCGCATGGCGGTTTATTCGGTCTTTGCCAGCTGCTTCACTGCCCGGGCGGTAATGCCCGCCATGGCGACCATAGCATGATTTGTGTCTTCGAGGTGGAAACCTAACCGGCGCTTGACGTCATATGCCCCGGTCCCAAAGCGGACCAAGCGGACCTTGTGCTCGAATGCCTCCTGCAGCGCAGCGTACAACAGCAGGAAGTACCCCCCGGGGACATCGTCCTCCAGCCCCAGGGCAGTAGCCAGCTGGAACTTGTTATCCCGGACGACCGCGGCGCAACCGACGAGCTCGCCCTCCTTATGGATCTCCAGCCAGGTGCCGTCTATCATCGAGAAGTTTTCGAGCAAGCCGCGCATCCATGGATTGGGCGCGGAGCCGTGCCAGATCGAGACGTTACGAATCAGCTTCAGCGCCCGCTCCACATCCGAGATCGTCCGGTGCCGGCTCAGGACGAGTCCGTTGCTCTCGGCTTCGCGCAGACTGCGCTTGTAGTGCTGGCGGTCGTGCTTGTTCCCGGATTCGAGATATTTTTCGAAGCTCTCCCACTCCATAGGCATGTAGGTGCCCGGCTCCGAGACTGTGATGGGTTCAAAGCCTGCGGGCCAGGAGGGATAGCGCAGCTGTTCGGTGAGCAGGTAATCAAATACCAGGAAGGAGCAGCGTTGCTGCTTAAATTGCTCCATGGCCGCCTGGGCGAGGATTGTGAGCGCCTGGTCCCGAACGGGCTCACCCGGCAAAAGGAGAGCTGAGGTATCCGCAAGAGGGGAGCGGCATACGAGCAGCGGGCGCTGCTTGAATATCGACTCCATAAAGCGCCTCGCAACTTCCGGGAGGGGCAAAGGCTCGTTGTGGACCTTAAAAAGAGCTACACTTGCGACCGGGACATCGTTTTCTCGGGCAACCAGATAGGTAGCGGGACTGTCCGCCATGGCACGTTCCCCAAACTGGTACCAGTTATGACTTTGAAAGCCGCGACCCGCTACAATCCGGTTCCAGACCTCGGGATCGATCTCGTTGATACTGTTGAAGACCTGCACCGTTAACTTTGTCATGCTTTCTCCTATGCGCTTCCATTTTACATGAGCAGACTGGTTCGAAACGTTTCAAAAGTGTAAACTTTACACGCTACAATAGTACCGAGGTCATACCATGCAAAATTATACCTTTCGTCTTGCTTCCGGGCAGGACCTCTTTGACTCAATTCAGGCATTTGTTCTTGAAAAACAGGTAGAGGCAGGTTGCATTTTAAGCGGCGTCGGCAGCCTGACGCATGCGGCCTTGCGTCTGGCAAACCGCGAGGTATTCTCGGAATTTGACGGATATTTCGAGATTGTTTCTCTAACGGGCACTCTATCCATCCATGGGTCTCATCTGCACATTTCCATAGCCGATGAGGACGGGAAGACCATTGGCGGGCATCTGGGCAGCGGCTGCAAAATTTACACGACTGCCGAGATTGTCATCGCCGTTTTTGATGAGATCGTATACAAACGAGAATTTGCCGAAGATTCGGGCTACGAAGAGCTGGTGGTATATAAGAAATGACCCGATAAGGTCAGATTATCTGTTCAGCTCCGCCAGGAATTCCTCCTGGTTCCTGACCGTTCGACCAAACCCCAGTCGTTTTGCAAGCCGCGTCAGCTGGGGCGGCTCCACGTAGGTCGTCGCCAGGGTCTCCTCCTGGCCCAGCACCTCATTTGCCGCGCCGTCGAGCAGTACCTGGCCCTGCGACATGGCGATCACCCGTTCGAAATTCTCGGCGCAAAAATCGATATCGTGGGTGATGGTGATCACAGTCTTGCCACGCCTGCGCAGCTCCGCGATCACGTTGGCGATACGCGCCACCGTGGCGGCGTCCTGTCCGGTGGTGGGCTCATCGAACACGACGATGCCGGTATCCATGGAGAGGACAGACGCAATGGCGACGATCTTGCGCCAGGGCGCAGACAGGTCATACGGATTGGTATCGGTCTTATCGGATAACTCCGTCAGCGCAAGTGCATCCTTTACCAACGCCTCGACCTTGTCGCCTTCGAAACCCAGATTGCGCGGCCCAAATGAGACCTCCGCGCCGACATCCTTCGAAAACAGCTGCTCATCTGGGTTTTGAAAAACATACCCGACCCGGCTCGCCAGTTTTGCAACCGGGTATTTGCTCGTATCCCAGTCTCCGATGAAGACCTGACCACGTGTCGGTTGCAGCAGTCCATTCAGGTGCTTGACCAGTGTAGTCTTCCCTGCGCCATTCTGCCCAACGATCCCAACCTGCTCGCCGGCTGCGATCGTGAGTGAGATGCCGCGTAAGGCTGTCAGTCCGGTGGGGTAGGTGAAGTGAAGATCTTTGATCTCAATGTTCATTTCGTGCTTTCGCTTTCGCCTCGCGGAGGCCCAGGCTCAGGACAAATCCTTCCACCGCCTCTTCCAGCGTCACCGGCAGCCGCTCCTTTTTCCATGCCGCCATTTCCTGCGCCTTGCGCGCAACCGAGGTATAGCGCGAAACTCCGAAACCATTCTCCGGCAGCAGCGGGGAGGTAAGGACGTGCGACGGGACATCGTCCAGCAAAATCTGTCCATCCTTTAGCGCGATGATCCGGTCCGCAAATTGCGCGATCCATTCCACTTTGTGCTCGACCAGGATCACGGTCATCCCGCGTTCCGCCATCTTGTGGATCACGCCAAACACCTCTCGAGTGCCGATTGGATCCATCTGTGAGGTGGGCTCATCAAGCACGAGGACCTTTGGCTGCATGACCAGGATAGAAGCCAGTGCCACGCGCTGCTGTTGCCCGCCGGATAATGAATACGGGGAGCGGTCGGAGAGGTCGCTGATGCCGGTCAAGCGCATGGCATCTTCGACACGCCTCTTCATCTCCTCGCGGGGAATACCAATGTTTTCCAGTCCAAAGGCCAGTTCCTCGAAGACCGTAAACTTGGCACCGCTGATCTGGTTGAAGGGATTTTGAAATGCCAGCCCAACGTTCAGCACCCATTCGTTGAGTACTGAGTTGTGTGATTGGATGCCTGCCACTTCCACTGTGCCGGTCAGCTCGCCCTTAAAAAAATGTGGGACAAACCCAGCCAGTGTATAACACAATGTCGATTTTCCCGCGCCGTTGGGCCCGATAATGGCGACGAACTCGCCTTCTTCCACTTGAAGGTTGATGTTCTGCAACGCGGGCGACTGCGTGAGCGGATATTTGTATGTGACGTTTTGCAGCGTTACGATAGCCATATTCGGAGAGCGATGGTGAGGATAACCAGCGCAATGAGACCCCAGCGAAGTCCCCGGTCGAAGCTGGTATCGGGAATTTCCTGCAGGGAGGTCTTCGGGCGGGTGGAGGTAAAACCGCGCGCTTCGATGGCGATGGCGCGCTCCTCCACTTCCACGAGAGAGCCAAAGACGAGCGGTCCCACGAGTGGAACGATCGCACCGGCTCTACGCAGGAAACTGCTCTGCGTATCCAGGCCGCGGGAGCGTTGAGCCGCAATGATGGTCTGTGCCTTGGATTGCATCTGTGGAATGATCTGGAGGGAGGAAATGACAACATATGCGAACTGACCCGGCAAGCCGCGCCGGGTGAGATCCGACATTAACTCGCTGGGATGGGTGGTGAGCAGTAGAACGGTGAACGAGGACACCATCACCGCGATCCGCGTTGCGTTGCGAAGAGCCAGTTGTAGGGAAAGCTCAGTCACTTCCAGACCGAACATCTCAAAGATGATCCTGGATTCACCGGGCAGGAACACAGCCTGCATGACGAACAGAATCAGAATGGTTGGCAACACGACCTTTAGAAAAAAGTTCCAGTATTCGCGCGCGACCCGGGCAGTCACTGTCAGCGGAATAATCACAACTATGAACAGGATCTGGGGCGTCCAGTACCATGGGCTGAGAAACGCCACCAGCACAATCGAAAATGCCATCACAACCTTGGTCAGCGGGTTGAGACGGTGGATCGGGCTGTCGCGTTTTACGAAAAAGGAGAGACGCTCATGCATGGATAAGGTTGATTACGTCAGCAGGAACTCGATCTCATTATAAGATAAAAAAGCCAGACATCTCTGCCTGGCTGTATCGTGAACGGAGATCCATTTACGCGGCGCCGGTCAGACCGCGCAGCAGGAAGATGGCGAACAGGATCAAGAGGACAACAACGCCGACGGCAATCAGTAATTCATTGCGGCTGATTTTTTCATCCGTTTGCACATTTTCCGGCCGGGGGAAGCGGGCGATGAAGCGCCTGGAGAGGCCCTGGATGATCGCAAAGGCAAGCAGCGCAGTCGTGATCTTGTCCACCGGCTCGGTCAGAAAGCTCGAGGCGAATACAGCCTGCACGATGCCCCGCCCCGATTCCACAAGGAAAGCCGTGATCATACCGGTGCCGCCAGCAGTGATCCCGCCATAGACGAGCAGCGAGATCGGAACCGAGGAGATCGCCGCGGCGATGGCAATGATAAAGCCGGTCACAACCACTTTCCACCAGCTTTTGAAGAGCCCGTAATTGGCGCAGATGCCCGAGACCAGACCGATGATGGCAGCCACCGGCCACCACGGGAGGAAGTCCGGGTTGATGGTTAAGCCCAGAATTGTGTTTGCAAGTGCACCGGTGAGCGCGCCAGCCCACGGGCCGCAGATCACCCCGACCAGTACGGTGCCAATGGAGTCCAGGTACACGGGTAAGCGCAGGGTGGCAACAATCTGCCCGATCGCCATGTTGATGGCAATGGCGACCGGCATCAGCACCCAGGTCATTGTGTTGAAATCTCTTCCAATGTTCAACCAGGACCTGGTTCTCTCGCTCTGCATTGCTGTTTCTCTCATGGTTCCTCCATCCATTGGGGTTTTTGTGCGCAGGAGCCGGTGCTCCCGGGCTACTCTACTAAATTGTAACCCTGAACTGTGTTCACGGTTTCGATGAGCGCGCCAGGTTCTCGATCCTCTCAAGAAAAAGGTCGATAAAATCCCGCTCTCGTACTTCCAACGCTACTCGCAGATTTGCCGACTTTTTTCCATAGTTATAGAAATCTGCGACAGTTTTTCCCATGGAAATGCCCTCTGAAAGATCCACATCCACGGGCAGTTCCTTGTAGGTACAAAGCTCCGGCATGAAAGCCAGCGCCAGCGCCAGCGGGTCATTGATAACACAGCCTTCGATTTGCTGATATTCGTTGTGGAATTCCATGTAAAAACGGGTTGCCTCGGCTACGAATCGCGTGATCGGTGAATCGATGCGTTCAAGCCGTTTCACGTCCCCTGGCGTCAGGATGCAGTGATAGGTAACATCCAGCGGGACGAGAGTCGCAGGGATGCCGGCGTGGTAGACGATATGGGCGGCGTGCGGATCCACACAGGTGTTGAATTCCGCCAGGGCGGTCGTGTTGCCCTCAGAGCGGATCGCCCCGCCCATAATGATCAGCTCTTTGAGAGACGAAATGATGCGCGGTTCCTGCCGCATTGCCAGTGCGATGTTGGTCAGGGGGCCGAGCGCCACCAGCGTGATCTCCCCCGGCGAGGCGAGAATGCGCTCGATGAGAAAATCCACCGCGTGCTGTTCCAGGGGCAAGAGAGATGGATCCGGCAGGCGCGCGTACCCGAGCCCGCTGTCTCCGTGAGTCTCGGGCGCCAGCAGAGGTTGTTGGACGAGTGGTAGCTCGCATCCCCGCACGACGGGAATCCGGCTGGCATGTGCAAGCTCGAGAAGGGACAGCGCATTTCGGGTCGCCTTCTCCAGCGAGCAGTTGCCGTGCACGGTGCTCAATCCCTCCAGCGATACTTCCGGAGAAGCGAGCGCCAGCAGAATAGCACAGGCATCGTCGATGCCCGGGTCGGTGTCGAGGAGGATTCGTTTTGGCATGTTGTACGCTGGAAGGTGCACGACATGCTTCGCAGTGTCGCGCTACAGTTTATGTTCCAAAATCAAGGCTTAGTGGCTAATCCTGGCGCTCAGATCTTCCATCCGTTGCAGAAACAGTTCCACGAACTCCTCCCCGCGTACACCCATGGCGACTTTCATGTTGGCGGGCTTTTTTGTGACATTCAGGATGTCTGCAAATGTCTTCCCCATAGAGACGCCGCCGCCGATATCCACGTCGACGTAATATTCCTTCAAGGTCAGCAACTCCGGGGCGATAATCGTAGCTAGCGTAAGCGGATCGTGCAGGGCGCTACCCTCATATCCAAGCTTGAAAGAAGCATCCAGGTACACCTCAACGGCATCCCGGATGAAGAGTGATACCGGCGAATCGATTTTCATCAACCGGTCGATATGCTTCTGCCTGAGCAAGCACTTGTGAGTGACATCCAGCGGGATGAGCGTGATTGGAATCCCCGAGTGAAAGACAATGTGTGCCGCGTGCGGATCTACGTATATATTGAACTCAGCCAGGGGCGTGATGTTTCCATATTCCAGGATCGCACCGCCCATGATTACAAGCTCCTTCACCGATTGTGCAAATCGGGGTTCTTTGCGAACCGCCATGGCAATATTTGTCAGCGGACCGATCGGGAAGATGCTGAGCGCCCCCGGTTCAGCCAGGGCGCGCTCAATCAGGTAATCCACGGCATGGCCCGGCACAGGTTCCGTCTTGGGTTCGGGCAGGCGTGAATTGCCGATCCCACTTTCCCCATGGACGTGGGCAGAGGCGCGCAGCGGCTGTACGAGAGGCAGCACGCTCCCTGCTGCTACGGGGATGTGGTCTGCGTTGGCAAGCTCCAGCACGGAAAGAGCGTTGCGCGTGGCAGTTTCCAGGGTAACATTTCCCTGGGTGGTAGTAAGCGCTTCCAGACGGATCTCAGGCGAAGCGAGCGCCAGCAAGAAAGCCAGGGCATCGTCTATGCCGGGATCGGTGTCAATGATGATGCGGGTGGGGGGCATGAGTGAAAGCGCAGCGTGGACTATGTCGATTGTGAGTTGTCTTGCAGTTCGCGAATAAAACGTTCGACTTCTTCTCTGGTTGGCAGGGAGGGTTGTGCCCCCAACCTGGTTGTAGCAAGCGCGCCGCAGGCACACCCGTAACGGACGGCTTCCTCTAATGATCTGTTTTCCAGCAGGGACGCTGCCAATCCGCCGATAAATGCGTCACCGGCTGCGGTGGTGTCCACAACTTCTACATGGAATGGAGGAATGTGTTTTGTCATTGCCCGGCTGACGATCAAGGCACCTCTGGCGCCCAGGGTGACAATGACATTTTGGATGCCGCGTTCTAACAGAGACCGCGCTGCGGCTTCGGCGGAGGCAATGTCGTTGACGGGCAGATCGGTCAGCAAATGCAGCTCGCTCTCATTGGGAACAATGAAATCGGGAAGTGAAAGCAGCTCGTCGGGCAGGGACCGCGCCGGTGCCGGGTTGAGTAAAACATTCAGCCCGCTTTCTTTCGCGCGGCGGGCTGCTGCCAGCACGGTCTCAATCGGAACCTCTAATTGCAGCAGCAGCAGCGTATGGTCGGAAAAAATCACATGATCCAGATCTTGGGGGCTCATTCGACCATTGGCTCCCGGCGATAGCACAATGCTGTTCTGACCATCCTCGGCAACAACAATGATGGCAGTGCCGGTGGCAGCGCCCGAGTCGATCTGAACGTGAGAGGCATCCAGATTATTTTGTTTTAGATTATCGATGAGCTCGGGACCAAAAGTATCTTTTCCCACCCGTCCCACCATCGCAACGGATAACCCTTGTCTTGCCGCAGCCACTGCCTGGTTGGCGCCCTTGCCGCCCGGGATGATTTGTAGATCTTCCCCGCTGATCGTCTCACCGGGTTTCGGGAACCGCGGCGCCTGCACCACAAGATCCGTGTTGAGTGAGCCTACGACGATGATGTCAGCCATAGTCAGATTTTACCCGATTTGAGAGTCTTCTTTCGGCATATAATTGCAGGGCTTTGGAGACCCAATGAAACGAATCTGGCCCTTCACATTTTATTTTCTGTACTTTGCTGCCTTATCATCCCTCATGCCCTTCTTTGTCCTCTTTTATCAGGGACTTGGATTTAGTGGCACACAGATCGGACTGCTGACGGGCATCCCTCCGCTGGTTTCGCTGGTGGCATCCCCCTTCTGGACAGGTCTCGCGGATGCCAGGCGCTGGCACAAAGCGGTCATGGGGCTGGGCATCCTGGTTGCCGTCCTGATCATCTTTTTGCTTCCCTCCTTGAGAGCCTTTGGCGTTGTTTTTTTAAGCATCATTTTGTTCAATACATTCATTTCCCCTGTCTCTTCTCTGGCGGATAGTGGGACCATGACCATGCTTGGAGATGAACGTGCCATGTACGGGCGCGTCCGCCTCGGGGGCACAATCGGGTGGGGTTTGTTCGCTCCAATCGCCGGCGCCCTGGTGGAGAATTATGGCCTTCGTATTGGCTTTTGGACCTTCTCCGGATTGATGCTGCTCAACTTGTTTGTCAGCCAGAAATTCGTCCACAGCGCGCAGGACGATGGGCAGCCAACCCCTGGCGGCATTGGCGTTTTCCTGACAAATCGCCGCTGGCTTAGTTTTCTGTTTATTTCGCTGCTGGGCGGGATTGGTTCATTTTCTGCCGCATCGTATTTGTTCCCCTATATGGCAGAGCTGGGCGCAAGCGAATCGACTATGGGGCTGGCGCTCACGATTTCGACAGTATCGGAATTGCCGATCTTTTTTCTGGGGCACCGGCTTGTGAGGAAGTTTGGGTCCTACGGCTTGCTCACCCTGACCCTGGCGATGTTTGGGCTGCGCGCTTTGTTATACGCGGCGGTGAGCGCACCGGCGCTGGTGCTGCTGGTGCAGGTGTTTGGCGGAATGATCTTCCCGGCAATGTGGACCGCAGGCGTTTCTTATGCGGATGAACATGCACCTGTGGGGATGAAGTCCACGGCGCAGGGACTCTTTGGGGCCGTCTCGTTCGGTGTCGGGTCGGCGGTCAGCGGATTCATCGCCGGGCCGTTGCTCGAGAGCATCGGCGGGCGCGGCATGTTTCTGGTGATCGGAATCATCATCCTGGCCGGGCTGGGGATTGCGGAAGCCGTCCGGCGCTTCTTCCCGGAAAAAAAAGGGACAGCCGCAAGTGATTCGTCTGTCTAGCGACAAATGAGGATGGGGATCGCTGACTCACGCAGCATGTAATTGACGGAGCTGCCAACCGTCATCTCTTTGAGGATGGAGCCGCTGTAGCCACCCATGATCACGACATCGGCTTGAATCTCTTCCGCGGTTTTCCTCAACGTCTCCGGTGAATACTTTTCATTGATAAAGTCGGCTGCCACTTCATTGAACTCGAGATAATTCCTGGCAAAGTCCTGCGCCGAGCTGTCGGCTGCATTCTCGCCCTGTCCGGCAAAGATCGTCAACCGGGTCTGCCACTGCTCTGCCAGGTACGTCGCCACGAACAACGCTTCTCTGGCTTTCGGGCTGCCGTCGAACGCAAGCAGTCCATGCCCCAGCGTGGTGGTCTTGCCAGGCACAGCCAGGATGGGACGGGAAGCGTGCGAGATCAGCGTTCGAATGTGAGAGGTCAGCACCTTTATACCCGCGGAGGGCGGATAGGAGATGCGGAGCACGATCAAATCGGTGAGAGCAGAGCGCTCAAGGATTTTTTGAGTCGGTTCACCCACCTCGATTGCCAGCCTTCCATCAATCCCCCGGCCGGTGCAGATGCGACTGAATTCTTCCTGCAGGGCCACTGTTTCGGGAGACTTGATCTCCTCTGGTTTCTCCACGGTGTGGAGCGCCAGGATATTAGCCTGTTCCCTCTGCGCGATGAGGAGCGCCTGTTCGAGCGCATCCCAGCTTTCGGGCCCTCTGCCGATCGGAACGAGAATGTCTCGGAAGAGATGCTCAGCGTAGCGGTTGATCAGGCGAGCTTTGCGCCAGCTTCCTACTTTGGTTTCCTCGCTCGCGGCGCGGGGATTCCTGTGCTGGATTGCCACCTCTGCCGCGGTCTCCGGGCGAATGCTCCAGCCTAATTCTTTTTCCAATTCGTCGCGGTGCGCTGACATCCAGACATACAGGTCGGCAATGGTGCGCTCGGGGAACCAGCGCATCATGCCACGTTCGCGCACACCTTCCGCGAAGGGAGTGTAGATGTCGCGGTGCCAGATTTCGGCTGCCTCCTGCACCGTACATGCCTTTTTGCTATCATTCTCCAACTGGCAGCGGAGCGCCCAGATCTCGTCCAGCAATCGTTGATATCCACCCGGAATCGTTAACCGCAGGTCTACCTGTCCCTGAATCCTGTTCAACCCGGTTTGTTCAAGAAAGTTTGCATATTCGGCTTTGGTGATCAACTCGTCTGGCTGGAGATCCGCCGTCAAGGGGATATCTGTCCGTACTTCGATCACATGCGCCTGGATGGTTTTCCAGCCCTCCTGACGTGCAATGGACACCCGGTGGTTTCCGTCCATCACAAAATAAACATCGCTGACTTTATAGACCTCAATCGGGGGCCATCCTTCCCCGAGCGGATCGAGGTTGGCGGCCTTGACTCGCGCCCAGCGCTTTTCATCCTCGCGGCGGCGCGGCAGGAACGTACGCGTGAAGTCGCTGTAACGCCCCACGCTGCCGATGATCGCATCTACCGGGATCTCCTGGATGCCCCGGTCAAAGCGGCCCTGCAGCTTGAGCTTGCTGGCAACTTCGTCATAAGAAAGCAGCTCATTCGATCTGCCTGTGATGCGCGCCAGCACTCCCTGCAGCTTGGCGCGCAGGTGCGCGGACTGAAAATCGTCCAGGGCCAGTTGATAATTCGAAGCTTTACTCATCGCCGGGGAAAGCCTGCATCATTATAGTGCCTTGCAGGGTGTTGTTCAATGGAAAATATCTGTTAATCACAGATCATCAAGCCCAGAAAAGCGGGCCTGATGATTTGGCTCTCGTTAGACTCTCAGATTCGAGCGGGTTTGCAAAAACCGGGAGAGCTGCTTACCGCCCTGTCAGGGACAGGTATCGACGTTTTGGACCGCCTGTTGAATCCGCTGGATACGGTTTTCGGGATTGGGATGAGTGCTGAAGAACTCCGGCGGGCGGTCCCCGGTCTGGGCGGAGGCGAGCACCTCCATCACGCGGACTAATGCGTTGGGATCGTATCCCGAATCATGCATGAAACAGACACCCAGGTAGTCCGACTCGAGCTCATCGTCACGACCGAACTTCAGGTTGATAAGCTGACCGATCAGCAGCGCGATCTGCGCCCGGCTGGCACTGGATGGGTTGTTGGGATCGTAGGCTGCAATCACCGCTGCACCGGTGAGACCCTCGGTAAGCTTTGCCTTAGCAATATGTTCTGCAGAGTGACGGGCAACCACGTGTGCGATCTCGTGACCCAGCACGCCAGCCAGTTCCTCCTCGGTTTGCAGCCTGTCGTACAACGCGCGGGTGATGAATATCTGCCCGCCCGGCAATGCAAACGCGTTAATGGTCTGGTCGTCGTCAAGCAGGTGGAAATCGAACTCATAAGGGGAGCGACCGGCAGGAGAGCTAAGGACGATGCGGTTGCCGATCTCGTCGACAAGTGCCTGATCTGCGGCATTTTCGTCCAGGCCGCCAAACTCGGCCGCCATCTGCGGGGCGGCTTCCAGGCCCAGTGCAATTTCCTGCTCCGGCGTAATATCTACGTACTGTGTCTCTCCAGTCACAGGATTATCCTGCCGGGAACTAAAGTAGGAAAAAAGCGAAAAGGCTGCGATTGCAGCCGCCATGAGCAGGCGTCCGGAGCAGCCCGAACTACGCCTGCGGGTGGGTGTTGTTCGATAATACATGGAACCTCCTGGTTAGACCGAATATACTGAAAAATGAGAAATAGATTAATCAGGGATTACCCCCACTCGACCCGTGACTTCCCTAATTGAAGATTCTCTTCAAAGGTTGTATATTAATGTTGTTCTCACAAAACAAACACAAAAGGAGATGAAATGCTTACAAACATACTGATTTGGATTCTGTTGGGTGCGCTGGCCGGTTGGATCGCCAGCATGATCATGGGCCGCAATGCCCAGATGGGTGCCCTCGCCAACATCGTCGTTGGTATCGTGGGTGCTCTCATCGGCGGCTTCCTGATGAACGCGCTGGGTGCCCCTGGAGTGACCGGGTTCAACATCTACAGCGTCCTGGTCGCGATCGGTGGCGCCGTGGTCCTGTTGTTCCTCGTGGGTTTGATGCGTCGCGCATAATTACCCATCGATGACCATCGACATTGATGAAGTCAAGGTTGAGCGTAACGAATTCGGTTTGTGGCTGGGCTGGACCGTAGCCACCGCCGGAGGAATGTTACTCGGGTTTTTGCCCACCATCCCTTTGGTAAACCTGCTCGACCTAAGTATTGCTCAGATAGCAGTCCCGGTGCTTGCCGGGACTGTTATCGGTTTTGCCCAATGGATCGTCTTGCGGCGGTATCTGACTGCCAGCTCGATCTGGGAACTGGCAGACGGACTCACCTGGGCAGCCGGGTACGTTCTCGGATTGCTGCTGGTCCTGGCGCTGCCAAGCACCATCTTTATCGCTACGATTGGTTATCTCCTGTTCGGTGTCATTGTCGCGCTTGTGCAGTGGCCCGTGTTGAGACGAGAGATCCCCAATGTTCTCGTCTGGATCCTCGCAAATGCCTTCGGATGGGCAGTGGGTTTCTGGGCGAGCCAGGCTATTCTGCCTCTCTTCGTGACGGACCCCCTTGTCGCTCCGGCGGTCGGCACCACCGTGATCGCCGTGACGAGCGGACTCGTCGCCGGAGCCATTACCGGCCTGGCGCTGATCTGGATCGTACGCAGACCAGAGCTCGTATACGAGACGCCGGCTCCGCAATAGGAGCCGGCGCTTTTTTCTTTACCTGAATAAGAAAAAAAACACCGCAGCCACGAGACGGGGGAACGCCCTGCTGCCTCAGTATTCGTTTACTCTTCCTTCAGGGCTCCTTCTTGATACACTCAGGAATCCTGTACTGGTGTTGTACTTATCCTGTACTGCGCTGGCTATTTCTTAATTAAAAGTTCTTCACGTGATGCTGAACCTGGCTCTCCCCGCCATGATCGGCTGCCCGGGCCTGTCTTACTGTTCCAGTGTAATAGAGGGAGCAGAAGCACAAGTTTACAGGTGCCTTACAGTATGCCGGTGAGGTGGTGAGAGCACCTCTTCACGCGGTTGCAACAAAAAAGGGGCCATCACGGAGATGACTCCTGCCTGTACAACGGGCGCGTGCTCCCAGGGGGACGTGTTCCGAGCCACCTTCCCTCGTAGTAGGGGAAATGAGCCCAAGAAGATAATATTTTCGGGAACGTAATTGAAAGTTGGCGACTCGCTAATGGGTTAACTCGGCTGAGCGAATAGCAAGGCTCGTTTGGACATCGGGAGGACTGTTCGCGAAGATTGCAGGATAGAGATAATAAGACAGCCTCGCGGACATTTCTTGTAGTCGCGAGGCTGTCTACTTGAGCTTTTCAGCAGTCTATAGATCTGCGATCTTCTGCCAGGGCTTCGCCTCAAAATTGGCTTTCATCTCCACGAATGGAATGTTTTTCGTGGCAAGCAACCGGACGTGGAGTCCATCATCGTCCAGCCGCCACCGGAAATCTTCCTCTTCACCGGGGCAGTCATCCGTGGTCGACGTCAACCGGACAAAATCATCCACCACGGCATAGGTCCCGATACAGTTGCCCGATTGTCCCGCACCGTCTTCCCAGAGAAGGATGTAATTACCATCTTGCAGCGTCCACGTATACGTACCTGCCATCTGATCTGCTTTCGATTGCATGACATCCATTCGCACAAAGTCATCGGCGGTGAGTTCCACCTGCCAGACGCCGTTTGGCGGCAGCCCCTGTGACCACTCCTCGACCTTCTGCCAGGGCTTCGCTTCCAGGTAAGCTTTGATCTCCGTCAGTGGCGCATTTTTCACGTCAAGGACGTGGAAGTGCAATCCGTCCTCGTCCAGCCGCCACTGCAGGTCATCCACTTCGCCCACGCACTCGTCGGTCTCCGTGTAATACGTGAAGCGGACAAAGTCCTCGACGAGCTCATAGTTCGCCTGGCACTTTCCGGATTGACCCTGCAATCCTTGCCAGACTCCCAGAGATTTCCCGTCTTTCAAGGTCAGGGTATACGTCCCCGCCCATTCTGACTCGGCTACAGAATGCAACACACCCATTCGTACAAAATCATCGGTAGTCAGCTCTACCTGCCAGACACCGTTCGGGGGAAGGCCCGTCGACCATTCCTCGACCTTCTGCCAGGGCTTCGCCTCGTACATAGCATTCAGTGCTATTTGGTCCCCTCCTCCATGATTGGCGACAAAGTGGAAGTGCAGGTTATCCCCATCGAGCCGCCATTGCACGTCGTCACTTTCCGCGCCACAGTTGTAGTTGCCAAGACCCAGATTCACAAAGGAGAGGCGGACGAAGTCCTCGATGACTTCTGTTGTGAAGGGACATACCAGCGTCCATGTCTTTCCCTCGCTGCGGTGTATGCCTTTGCCATCTTCAAACACAAACTCATACGTCCCCGCCCATTCCGCCTC
>DATHTH010000251.1:0-26988 GCA_035463495.1 Anaerolineales bacterium
CGTGAAGAAATAGACGTGATCATGTTCCAGCGTTGGCCCGTTCGCCGTCCGCGCCCGTTTGTCCGGCGGCGTGGTGTCAGCATCCCGCTGATTACCGGTCAGCGTATCCTGGATACATTCTTCCCTGTCGCCAATGGTGGCGCGGCAGGCATTCCGGGACCGTTCGGTTCCGGTAAGACAGTTACCCAGCACAGTATCGCTAAATGGGCAGACGCGGAAGTGATCGTTTATATCGGCTGCGGTGAGCGCGGCAACGAGATGACCGAAGTGCTGCAGGAATTCCCGCATCTGGTCGATCCCCGTTCCGGGCGCCCCCTCATGGAGCGCACCGTGCTGATCGCAAACACCTCTAACATGCCGGTGGCAGCCCGTGAAGCCAGTATCTACACCGGCATCACCATCGCAGAATATTACCGCGACATGGGTTATAGCGTTGCCCTGATGGCGGATTCAACTTCTCGCTGGGCAGAGGCTCTGCGCGAAGTATCCGGTCGCCTCGAGGAAATGCCGGCTGAAGAAGGCTACCCGGCGTATCTTGCGGGTCGCCTGGCGGAGTTTTATGAACGGGCCGGCTTTGTAGAGACGCTCAACGGAGACCGTGGATCGGTGACGATCGTGGGTGCGGTGTCGCCTCCGGGTGGTGACTTTTCGGAGCCGGTGACCCAGCACACCAAGCGCTTCATTCGCTGCTTCTGGGCGCTGGATAAATCACTGGCGTCTGCCCGTCACTTTCCGGCGATCAACTGGCTGGATAGCTACAGCGAATACATTGACGATGTTGCGGATTGGTGGCGTGAGAGGGTCGGCAAGGATTGGCTTGCCATGCGCAATCGGGCGATGGAGCTCCTCAGCGAGGAGAACCGCCTGTCGCAGATCGTTAAGCTGGTCGGTCCCGATGCGTTGCCGTATGCAGAGCGCATGGTTTTGGAAACGTCCCGCCTGATCCGGGAGGCAATCTTGCAGCAGAATGCCACAGACCCCGTGGACGCATATTCTCCGGTGGAGAAGCAAATCCGTATGCTCGAGCTCGTTCTTAACTTCCACGAGCGCGGCATGAGCATTATTCGGAAGGGCGCTCCGATCAACCTGATCCATGATCTCCCGGTGGTGGACCAGATCATCCGTATGAAGTCCAATGTCCCGAACGATGATTTGAGCAAATTCGATGAGATTGAGCGAGCAATCGACGAACAGATGAGTCGATTAGATGCGGAGTACAGATGAGCGCAGCAACCGTACTTGGCGGACAGGAAGTCGTCGGCGTCGGCCGGATTGAAGGGCCGATTATCATCGTGGAGGGCGCGACCAACGTCAGTTATGACGAGGTCGTGGAAATCCGCGACATGCGCGGTCATCTTCGTCGTGGGCGCGTCCTGGAGGTGGGAGAGGGCAGAGCGGTCGTCCAGGTGTTTGCCGGTTCCACCGGTTTATCCATTGACGGCACGCGCATCCGTTTTCTGGGTGAAACGCTCAAGATGCCCGTCGCCGAGGAAATGCTCGGGCGGGTGTTCGATGGTCTGGGCAACCCGATCGATGGCGGGCCGCAGCCGCTCACCGAGCATTATGCGGACGTGAACGGCCAGCCGATCAACCCCACCGCGCGTATCTATCCGCGCGATTATATTCAAACCGGTATCTCCACGATCGATGGGTTGAACACACTCCTACGCGGGCAGAAGCTTCCCATTTTCTCAGGCGCCGGTATGCCCCATGACCAGCTCGCGGCGCAGATTGTGCGCCAGGCGACCCTGGGCAGGCAGGCAGGCACCGAGACGGATGCCGCGGTAGAGCAGTTTTCCATTGTGTTCGCGGCGATGGGCGTCAAAAATGACGTGGCGGATTACTTCCGGCGCTCCTTCACGGAAAGCGGCGCCCTTACTCGTGTGGCGATGTTCCTCAACCTGGCGGACGATCCCCCGGTGGAGCGTATCGTGACCCCGCGTGCCGCGCTGACCCTGGCAGAGCATCTCGCCTACGAGCGCGAGATGCACGTGCTGGTGGTGCTCACCGACATGACCAACTACGGCGAAGCCCTGCGCCAGATCTCCAATATCCGCGGCGAGGTGCCCAGTCGTAAGGGGTATCCCGGCTATTTGTACAGCGACCTTGCTTCGCTCTACGAACGCACGGGCCGCATTCGCACCAGCAAGGGCTCGATCACACAGATCCCGATTCTGACGATGCCCAATGACGATATCACGCACCCCATGCCAGACCTGACCGGTTACATCACCGAAGGCCAGATCGTGCTTGGACGCGAGCTTTCCTTTGCGGGTGTCTACCCGCCTGTCACCGTTCTCCCCAGCCTGTCCCGTCTCATGAAGGACGGTATCGGCAAGGGACGCACACGCGACGATCACCCTCGCTGGGGCGCACAGCTGTATGCCGCCTATGCCCGTACACAGGATGTGCGAGCGCTTGCTTCTGTTATCGGCGAGGAAGAGTTGAGCGATACCGACCAGAAGTACCTTAAGTTTGGGCGTGCCTTTGAGCAAGAGTTTGTCAAACAGGGGTTCACCGAAAACCGCACGATCGAACGGACTCTCGAGATCGGCTGGAAGCTGCTCTCCATGCTGCCGAGGAGCGAGCTCACACGCGTGACCCTGGACGATCTGCAGAAATACTACAAGGGCGAAGATGCCGCAAATTAACATTGCACCCACTCGTACAAACCTGATCCGCCTCAAGAAGGAGCTTCGTTTTGCGAAGGAAGGCTACGAGATCCTGGATCGCAAGCGCGAGGCGCTGACGGGCGAGCTGGTCCGCGTGGCCAAGGAAGCGGACATGGTGCAGAAGGAAGTCTGGGCGCTGCTGGAGACGGCGTACAACGCCATGGAGAAGGCACGCCTGGTGATGGGCAGTGATCATGTTGAATGGGCCGCTCTGGCTGTCAATAAGACGGTCGATGTTCACCTCAAGCTGCGCGGCATCATGGGAGTGGCGATCCCTCAGATCACTGCCAGCGGCGAGCCCCCGAAGCTGCTCTACAGCCCGGGGGACACTGCTGCTGTGCTGGACGAAGCCAGCACGGCGTTTCGCGATGTCTTGCTGAAGATTCCTCAGCTGGCAATGCTCACGGCGACCGTCTGGAGGCTGGCGAACGAGCTGCGCAAAACGCAGCGGCGAGTCAACGCGCTGCAGCACATCTTTATACCGCAGTATCAGCATACGATTGCTTTCATCATCGACTCGCTCGAGGAGCGTGAACGCGAAGAGACCTTCCGCCTGAAATTGCTCAAAACCAAGCTGACGAAACCGGTGGTTAAGATCCACCACTACGAGCTTGGGCAGCTCGAATTCGGCGGCGATTGATTTATAATCAGCAACGAAACAATGACAGAGAGCCCGAAAACAAGGGTGCGGGTGTCGCCCGCACCCCTGTTTTCGGATATCCTCCAGGCAATTGAAGTTGAGGCAGTTTAAGGAGCTCCTATGCAGATCGGCGTACTGGGTTCGGGAATCACCGGGCAAACCGTTGGGACCAAACTGATCCAGCTGGGTCACGAAGTGATGCTGGGATCGCGCGATGAAGCAAATCCCCCGGCAGTTACCTGGGCCAATGACGCAGGGCAGCAGGCTCTCTATGGCACCTTCATGAATGCCGCTTCCTTCGGTGAGATCATCTTCAACTGCACGCTGGGCTCGGCGTCTCTCACCGCCCTCCAGCAAGCCGGGGAGGAAAACCTGCGGGGCAAGATTCTCATCGACACCGCAAACCCGCTCGACCGTTCCACCGATATGTGGACTCTGACCGTCTGCAATGACGACTCGCTCGGCGAACAGATCCAACGGGCGTTCCCCGAGACAAGAGTCGTCAAGACCCTCAATACCGTCAATGCCAATGTAATGGTGGATCCTGCCAAATTGCAGGAACAGACTCATGTGTTTGTCAGTGGAGACGACATTGAAGCGAAAGCCCAGGTTGTGCGAATCCTGCGTGAGTGGTTCGGCTGGAGGCAAATTATCGATCTGGGCGGGATCGAAACCTCACGCGGCGTGGAGATGTACGTGCTGCTCTGGCACAACCTGCGGAATGCCATCTCTTCGCAGCGGTTCAATATCAAGGTTGTGACTTCATAAGAGACACCATCTGCAAAGACAAACCGGAGGCGATTGCGGCGCCTCCGGTTTTTTGTAGAGTCGAGTCTCTGACAATGCTGTCGGGCTGCTCCACTTCCGCGGGATCTATCACAAGCCCGACCTACTTCTTTCGATGGTTCTCCGAGCCATTCGCCCGCGGCTCGATCATGCCCCAGCGCGAGGCACCCAGGTATAGGATCTCCAGGATCAGGTCTTCGTAGCGAATGCCCTCCGCCTTGCTCTGCAGGCACAGGTCGCTGTAATCGGGCGTCAGCCCCGGAAGGGTGTTGATCTCCATCACGCGTGGGTTCCCATCTTTGTCGAGGCGGATGTCGGTGCGGGAGACATCCAGCGCATTCAGGATGATATGGGCCCGCAAGGCGAAATGTTTTAGCTTTCTCTCCAGCTCGGGCTCGATCTCCGCCGGGCAGACGTATCCCGGCGCCCCTTCCTCTCCTACTTCCTTCGATTTTGCCTCCTTGCTATAGACCATCGGCGTAACCGAGCGGGTCATGTCTAGCTCCAGCACAGGAAAGCGGTGAAAGCCATCCTTTTCGTACCACTCCGGGTGACGCGAATACAGTTTTGCATCTGTACGGCCGATCAAGCCGACGGTAAACTCACGCCCGGGTAAAAAGGTCTCCACCAGGGCCGGCTGTTGATAGGTGTTGATGATGTATCCGGCTCGCTCGCGCAGCTCTTTTTCATTGTGGACAATCGCGTTCATGTCCACGCCCATCCCTGTGCCTTCGCGGGCCGGCTTGACGAACAGCGGGAACTCCAGCTCCGGGCGGAGGGGCTCCTCGCCGGTGCTGAACTCCTGGAAGGGCGCCACGGGCAAGCGGCGGTCGCGCCAGATCCGCTTGGTGAGGGTTTTATCGAGCGAGATGCCGTTGGCGAGCACGCGTGAGCCTGTATACGGAATCCTTAGCATTTCGAGCAGGGCAGGAACCTGGGCTTCGCGCGCATCGCCGCCCAGCCCCTCGGCGATATTGAAGCAGATATCCGGTTTTTCATCCCCCAGGGCATAGGGCAGGTTTGCATCTGCCTGGATGAAGACGGTCTGGTGGCCATCGGTTTCCAGAGCCCCCCGGATCGCATTAATGGTCTCAATGTGGTCGAAATCCGCGAAGGCATCCGGCGGAACACCTTCCGGTTTGGGGAGGGCTTCATCCTTGATGTTAGCAAGCACCCCGATCTTCCAGTACCTTTTGTTCCGCGGACTGGGGGGCTGGTCTTCTCCGTGAGAAAGCATGTTTGCTCCTTAAGCAGACAAAATTATGCGGGCTAGTATACGCCATATAACAAGCTTGACAAGGTTTTCTGAGGTCTCATGAATGCAAAGGTGACGCAGGTTTTTTGCAAATTGTCCCGTTTCCCCTTAAAAACCTTTGCAAGGCTTATGACAGTGCTAAAAACATTTATAACTAGACAATGAAGGTTCTTTCAGTTATCATTGGTTCGATTGTGCGGCTCCTCACGAAGGCTTGCCCAGAGCAACCTCGACAGGAATCATCAACAGAAATAACACATGCGCCCGGATGATCATCTTATCCGGGCACTTGTACGTAATCAGAATTTGGCGCGGAGGAATTCATGACAGACCTCATCAAGCAAATCGCGGGGGATTTGCAGAAGCAGATCGAGGGATTTGAACCCGAGCTCAATATCAGCGATATTGGGACGGTCGTGGAAGCGGGGGATGGGATTGCACGAGTTCACGGGCTTGCAAGTGTAAGAGCACAGGAATTGGTCCAGTTTGCTAACGGGGTGATGGGAACCGCCTTCAACCTTGAGAGAGACAGCGTAGGCGTGATTATCATGGGGAATTATGAGGGGATCGTCCAGGGCATGACGGTGCGCGGCACGGGGCGGATCGCGTCGGTGCCCGTGGGCGATGCGATGATGGGGCGGGTCGTGAACGCCCTGGGCGAGCCGATTGATGGCAAGGGACCCATCGCCACGACCGGTTTCCGTCCCATCGAGCGGATTGCGCCCGGCGTGGTGCAGCGCCAGGATGTGGATACACCCGTCCAGACCGGCATCAAGTCCATCGACGCGATGATCCCCATCGGTCGCGGGCAGCGTGAGCTGATCATTGGCGACCGGCAGACCGGCAAAACCGCGATTGCGATCGATACGATCATCAATCAAAAGGGCAAGAACCTGATCTGTATTTATGTCGCCATTGGCCAGAAGAAAGCTGCCATCGCGCGTACGGTCGCTATCCTCGAGCGCCACGGCGCGATGGACCATACCATTGTCGTAGCGGCTGCGGCGGATGAATCCGCAGCCCTGCAATACATCGTGCCCTACTCCGGGACTGCCATCGGGGAGGAGTTCCTCGAGACCGGGCGCGATGCGCTCATCATTTATGACGATCTTTCAAAACATGCCTGGGCATACCGGCAGGTCTCATTGCTACTGCGCCGCCCGCCCGGACGCGAAGCCTATCCCGGCGATGTGTTTTATCTGCACTCGCGCTTGCTCGAGCGCGCTGTGCGCCTGGCAAACAAATATATCATCGTCAGCACGGATTTTACTGGCGCGCTGGGTTCCGAGTCCGACGCCGTCGATGGAAAGCTATACGGGGGTCCCATCGGGAAGGATGAGGCAGAAGAAGCTCGCAAGAAAATGGACAACGCAGAGGACTACAAGCTCGTGAAAGTCACGGGGACGGGCGGCTCTCTCACGGCATTGCCGATCATCGAAACATTGCTTGGGGACGTCTCCGCGTATGTTCCCACCAATGTGATCTCCATCACGGACGGTCAGATCTATCTTGAGACCAACCTGTTCAATGCCGGCATTCGTCCGGCGGTCAACGTGGGCATCTCGGTGTCGCGTGTCGGTGGGGATGCGCAGACTAAGGCCATGAAGCAAGTGGCGGGCCGCCTTCGCCTTGATATGGCTGCCTATCGTGAGCTGGCGGCGTTCGCGTTGATGGCGTCCGACCTCGACAAAGCGACACAACAGCAGCTGGGTCGCGGTCAGCGCATGCAGGAAATCCTCAAACAACCGCAGTACCAGCCAATGGCTCTCGAAGACCAGGTGATTGTTCTCTTTGCAGGCACCAACGGTTATGCCGATCAGGTGTCGCTGACCAGCATGGCGCAGTGGCAGACCGATCTGCTTAAGTTTATGGCTGCCTCGTATCCGGAGATCGGGGCGGATATCGCCGAAAAGAAAATGATCACGGACAGCACCCGTGCAAGCCTGGCGAAGGCGCTGAACGCATTCCGTCACTCCTGGCAGGCATAACTTATGGCATCTGCACGGGAGATGCGGCTCCGCATCAAGAGTGTCAAAAATATTTCTCAGGTAACGCGCGCCCTGGAAGCGGTCAGCGCTGCCAAGGTCCGCAAGGCGATTCAGGCATTGAATGCGACCCGTTCCTATGCCGCAAAAGCCTGGCAGGTGCTGACGCACATCACCAACCAACCCGGCACGGCGAACCTGCATCCGTTATTGAACTCGCGCACAAACCCGAAACAGGCGCTCGTCATCGTCATGACTGCTGATCGCGGCCTGGCCGGCGCGTACAATACGAATATCGTCCGCTTTGTGCTGCAGCACTTCGATAAATACCCGATCCCCGTAAAATACATCACCGTAGGGCGCAAAGGACGTGACTTGCTCCTGCGTATGCAAAAACCGTTGCTTGCCGACTTTAGCAACCTGGCGGCGGCGCCAAAGTTTACCAACGTCTCACCGATCGGGCGGCTCATTGTAGATGACTTTATCAAAGGGGAAGTGGACGAAGTCTTCCTGGTGTATACCGATTTTGTGAGCATGGCTCGTCAGGTCACGCATCTGAAGAAGCTCCTTCCGCTGGATATCAGTGGCGAGCATCTGGTAACAGATTTTGGCGAGCACCACACGGCGCTAGCCGCAGCCTATGAGTTTGAGCCAGATCAAAAGGAAATCCTGGATGAGATGATCCCGCGCTTTACGGCGTTGCAGATTTATCAGGCAATCCTTGAATCACAGGCGAGCGAGCACGCAGCCCGCATGGTTGCCATGCGTAATGCGACCGATAACGCCAGGGAACTGGTAGGCGCGCTGCAATTGCAGTACAACAAGGTTCGCCAGCAGGCGATTACAAGCGATATCCTGGACATTGTCGGCGGCGCAGAAGCGCTGGCTGCTGAATAATTGGAGGAATGTTTTTATGGCAAATTATGAGGCGACCGGTCGGGTCGTGCAAATTTTGGGGGGTGTGGTGGATGTGGAGTTCCCGCAGGACGACGTGCCCGAGCTGTATGAGGCGATCGAAGTGGAGCGCACTGGACAAGCACCGCTGGTGCTGGAAGTGCAAAAGCATATTGGCGGGAACTGGGTGCGCACGGTGGCAATGGATGCAACCGACGGCTTGCAGCGCGGCGTGCCCGCTCGTGCCACCGGCGCTCCCATTATGGTGCCGGTCGGAGAATCTACGCTTGGGCGTATCTTCAACGTGCTGGGTCAGCCCATAGACGAGAAGGGCGAGGTGAAGGCAGCGACTCACTATCCGATCCATCGTCCTGCGCCCCCGTTTTCGGAACAATCCACGCGGGTGGACGTGTTCGAGACCGGCATTAAAGTAATCGACCTGATTGCTCCCTTTACCAAAGGCGGTAAGACGGGTATCTTCGGCGGCGCAGGCACGGGTAAGACCGTGATCATCATGGAATTGATCCGCTCGGTGGCAACCGAGCACGAAGGAAATTCCGTCTTCGCCGGTGTGGGCGAGCGGACCCGCGAGGGTACACAGCTCTATCGCGAAATGCTCGAGTCCGGAGTGATGAAGGACACGGTCATGGTCTACGGCCAGATGAACGAGCCGTCCGGGGTGCGGCTGCGAGTGGCGCTCACGGCGCTCTCGATGGCGGAATATTTCCGTGACCAGGGCCGGGATGTGCTTCTTTTCATCGACAACATCTTCCGCTTCTCGATGTCAGGCTCTGAAGTGTCCGCTCTGCTCGGGCGCATGCCCTCGGCGGTGGGCTACCAGCCAACGCTTGCCACAGAGATGGGCGCGCTCCAGGAGCGCATCACCTCGACGCGCACCGGGTCGATTACGTCCATGCAGGCTGTTTATGTCCCTGCGGATGACTACTCCGATCCTGCGCCGGTGGCGACCTTTACCCACCTTGACGCGACCATTGCCCTCGAGCGTTCTATCGTGGAGAAAGGCATTTATCCGGCTGTGGACCCGCTCGGTTCCACATCCCGCATCCTCGACCCCAATATTGTCGGCGAGGAGCATTACCGGACGGCGCGCGAAGTCCAGCGTGTGCTGCAGCGTTACAAGGACTTACAGGATATCATCGCTATTCTGGGTATCGATGAGCTCAGTGAAGACGATAAATTGATCGTTGCCCGCGCCCGCAAGATCGAGCGCTTCTTCTCACAGCCCTTCTTTGTGGCGGAGCGTTTTACCGGGATCGATGGTCGTTATGTCCCGCTGAGGGAAACCGTGCGCGGCTTCCGCGAGATCCTCGACGGAAATTGCGATGACCTCCCCGAGCAGGCATTCATGATGGCGGGCACGATTGAGGATGTCCGGGAGAAGGCAGATCGGATCGCCCAGGGCGCCTAATATGTCCTTGCGAGCGTATTTCGCAAGGCAATCTCCTCATACCTGTAGAATGGATTGTTTCTTCTGCGGCTCGCAATTGCATGGACCTAAACTATGACCATTCGCTGTGAAATTGTTTCTCAGGATCGCACGGTTTTCCAGGGTGACGTGGATATCGTCGTCTTGCCCGGGGTTACAGGCGAGATGGGGATTCTGCCGCATCATGCTCCTCTGCTTGCCATTCTCAAATATGGCGTGATCAAGATTCGCCAGAACGGGAAGGAACAGCTGTTTGCCGTGGCGGGTGGAATGGCAGAAGTGCAGCCCGATATTATAACCATCCTGGCAGACGCCGCGGAGAATGTGCAGGACATTGACGTCACACGCGCGCAGGCTGCGAAAAAGCGCGCGGAGGATGCACTGGCAAACATCAAACCGGAAGATCAAGATGCCTATTTACGGATGGAATCAGCATTACGCCGTTCCAATCTGCGGCTGGATGCCGTCCGTCGCTATCGCAGAACCAGAGATACATATACTGAGCAAGACGCGTCGATGTAGACGCTTTATCGTTCACCAAGAGAGCTTTTCTCAGAATTGCAGGCACCGTGGCTATGTTCTCGAAAGACCTGGGCATCGACCTGGGCACCATGTTCACCCGTCTCGCTGATAGTACACAGGTACTTTCAGAAGAGCCGACCATTGTCGCCATCGAGGTTGCCGACCAGAAGATGGTAGCGGTCGGGCAGGAGGCGCGCGACATGTACGGGCGCGTTCCGGAGAGCATTGAAGTGGCGCGCCCGCTAAAGAACGGAGTCATTGCGGATTATGAGATTACAGAGACTCTACTCTCTTATCTCCTGCAGCGTGTCAGCGGGTCTATGCGGATCTTCCGCCCGCGGGTGATGATCTCGGTTCCCTACGGGGTCACAAGTGTCGAGCGGCGGGCTGTGTATGAAGCCGTGCTCGAAGCCGGGAGCCGGGAGGCGTTCCTGATTCAACAGCCTCTGGCGGCTGCCCTGGGTGTCGATTTACCGATTAACTCGCCTTCGGGCAACATGGTCATCTGCCTTGGCGGCGGCTGTACAGAAGCTGCGGTTATGGCAATGTATGGCATTGTCTCTGCAGAGACATTGCGCTCCGGCGGTATGGACCTGGATGAAGCCATTGTCAATTATGTCCGCCGGAAATATGGGATCGTCATCGGGCAGGTCACGGCGGAGCAGCTCAAGGTGCGCATCGGGGCGGCGGTCCCGCAGGATACCGAGAACAGTATGGAAGTGCAGGGACAGGACCAGGTCACGGGCTTGCCGCGCCCTGTCACGCTGACAACGGGCGAAATCGTCGAAGCCCTGCAGGATCCGCTCAAGCAAATCGTCGAGACTGGCCGCCGCGTCCTTGAAAAGACACCGCCTGAGCTGGTGGCAGATATTATCGATCGTGGCGTAGCACTGTGCGGCGGCGGAGCGCTCTTACGCGGCGTCGATAAGCTGCTGACTAAATCGCTGGGCATTCCTGCCTATCTGGTGGATAACCCGTCCTCGTGCGTGGTGGAGGGGGCGGTAAAAGCCATCCCGATGTACAACATCCTGCGCCGGAGCTTGCCGCAGGTCTAACGAAAAAAGAAGGCGTCCCAGCGGGACGCCTTTTGATTTGCGAATGAAAGTTAATCCAGATAATACGTCATGCGCTGCAGATGAGTGACCGGGTCGATATACTGGACTCGCACACCGCTGGGCACATTCAGGCTGATGGGCGCATAGTTCAGGATCGCCTTGACCCCGGCTTTGACTAACTGGTCTGCCATTTCCTGCGCGGAGGAAGCCGGGACCGTGAGCATGGCAACTTTAACCCTGTTCTGTTTGATTCTTTCTGTCAGCTCGGCCGTATCCAGGATCTCGAAGTCTCCCACCCTTTGTCCGATCTTATTCGGGTCATTATCGAAGACCATACTAACGTGGAATCCCCGGTTGGCAAACCCGTTATAACGGGCGAGGGCGTGACCCATATCGCCCATCCCGACAATCACCACCTCCCAAACCCGGTGAACCTTTAGAATATCACGCAGGCGTTCGATCAGAAACGGCACAGAATACCCGGTTCCCTGCTTGCCGAATTCCCCAAACTGGGAGATATCCTTGCGAATCTGGGCGGCGGAGATACCGATAATCTCACCCAGCTCCTGCGAGGAAGTGGTTAGGATCCCCTTCTCAGAGAGTTGTTGCAGCGCCCGGAGATAGACTGGCAGCCGCCCAATGATGATATCGGGGATTTTGTTAGCGTTCATGCAAATGCGCCCTCTGTAACTGTGAAATTTTCCATTAACTCTACCATAAAAGGAAATTTTGTACAAACAGGCACAAGCCGGTGAAAGACGTACCTATTCAGGGAATTGTTCTGACGGTGAGAACGTAACTTGTGTATTTCGGGCCATTTGTCGATGGCGCCGCCTGCAGATGCAGCAGATAATCTGCCCCTGTTTCAACCTCCAACCGAATTGCCGGCTCACCACACTCGATCTCCGCATCGATGGGCGATCCGTTCTTCGTAAGATTGATCGCAATCGATCCATTCCCCTTGCATTCCATGCTTATCGAGACAGGCGAAGCATAGGGTTGGAAGGCGATCCAGTCTTCGGCATCTCCCTGCGGTGTGGAAAGGTCGCCGTTGTACATGAAAGCCTGTGCCCCCGTAGGCTCGAATACCACACTGGCAATCGGGCTGTCAGCCGAATCGTTATCTGCCCAGGCTGGGACGATGGTGGCGGTCGGCGTGGCCGGAACAGTTGTCGGCGTGCCGGTCCCGACGATGAGTCCCTCTTCGCTGATGATCGGCAGGTTCTCCACTCCCTGCGCCTGGACAAACGCTGCGTTGATCCAGCCTTTGGCCTCTGGCCCCGCCTGAAAATCGATCTGAAGCCAGGCGCCATTTGGATCTTTGCCTGTCAGGGTGGCTACGTCCTGTGGATTCAATGTCCCGAGCGAGTTGAAGCCTGTCCCGGGTCCGCTGCGCACATTTAGCTGCTGCTGGACAACTGCCACGGGCCCATCATCCGTGCTTGCGGTACCACCGATGACCGGGATTTGATCCGGGTTCGCCGCGACGACATACTGGGCGGCGACCCAGCCTTTTCCATCAATGCCCTGGGGATAATTGATCTGCCACCAGCTTTCGCCCGGATCTCTGCCGGTGATCTCCACTCTCGTTTCAGCGGGGATAATGCCTAACACGGCTGCTGCCGTCGAAGGCTCCGCGCGTACGTTGACCTGAGTCGAGGTGGCACCGTCTACAGGCACAACAGTCGGATGGGGAGGTGGTGGCATGGTCGGGGATGGCAGCTGGACCGCTGTGGCAGGCAATGTGGATACTGCGGGTGTTGCCATGGTTGGCATCACCGCCGATGTTATTCCTGCCTGGGTCTCAGCTCTGCATCCGGAGACGAACAAGCCGAGCAGTGTGAAAACGGCCTTGAAGGATTTGAGGGACACGGCGGGATTCTAATCGAAAAAAGAAGCCAGCTGTCTTCGCCCGCGCGAACTACCTTGCCTGGACGGAATAAACCTGAACATTCGCATATTCAAATACGAGCTCTGCAGTGTGAATATCCAGTTGCTGGTCGAGTTGGAAGAAATCCACCACGCTTTCGGGTGTCTTGTGCCGGGCATTCTTTCGCACGAGGACCAGGGCATGTTCAATTTCCACCGGATGATCCCTTCGATAAAAGCGCTCGAACGGGATATCGTGAAGACTCAAGTAATAAGCAGTCTGGATGTCGACAGGGCCAGTCGCCACGAGAATATCCTCTGGCTCCATATGGTCGGCAAGGTACTGCGCTGCGTAGTCCTCGGGTAATCGGTCCCGATCTAACAGCACAGGGTTGCTACGGCGCTCGACAAGGACACCGATAAATATGCCGACAAAGATCAATAAGACAGCAAAAGAAAGCACCCGGGCGGCGAGCGGGGTTTCAAGCACGCTGCGCAGGAGCACCTCCCCGAACCAGACTACTCCGGCTGCCGCAAACATCAGGTAGAACGCCTCCAGGTAGAGCCAGATCCGCGGTAAGGGCGTGACGCGTTGGAGCAGGAGAAGAATGAAAACGGCAAGCACCAGGAAGACCTGCATCGGCAGTCTCTGATTGGAGACCTTACGATAAAGGAACAATGAGATCAGAAAACCACCCAGGAAGATATTTTCAGTCTGCGGGCTGATGCCGATCATCCACTTGTTCCAGGCTTTGATCAACCGGGGATCAAGATTTGCAAGAAAGGTTTGCCAGTCGAGGGGTTGGACAATCTCATTACGAATGAGCGAGGCAAGACCACTGCCGAAAAAAATGACCGGAGAATACAAAACGAAGGTACACAAACCGGCGAACAGACATGTCCCGAGGAATATCATCAGCCGTCGAGACCTGACCTGCCAGGGTTCCTTGGCGAACAGATAGGTGGCCACGACCCATAGCGCAACGCCCGCCCAGGGATAGAGAAAAATTGGGATCGTATAAAAGCCAAGTACGGACGTGATCGCGAATGCCGCCAGCGCGGGCTTGCTCTGCCACTCCGTCCGCCGGTTCACACGATTCGATTGCTTGAAAGTCGTCGAGGTGTACGGAGTCACGAGAATCCCGGCAAAGTTCGCAAGCAGCAGGGCGAATAGAATCAACAGGGTGTAGCCTCGACCGTTTACCGAATAATTGATGAAAACCGGGAGTACCGCAATGATTCCCGCAGCCGCAAGCGCCTGCGCGGCAGAGAAGAACCTGCGGGCGGCGACAAACATGGCCGGGACCATTAGCACGCCGGCGAGAAAAGCGGGCAATCTCAGTGCCCACGGTTCTCCGCCCAACAGGCGATAGGCGATACCCATCAGGATCGTATGAAAGATGTGGTTGTTGGGAGCGCTGTAATCCGCCAGCATCTGTTTAAGTCCGCGGGAAGCAAAATGGATAAACGTGTACGCCTCGTCGTAGGCAATCGACTTGTTGATATCCAGCACCCGCAGGATAAAACCGATAAGGGTCAACCCGCCAAGCAGTAAATAGACAGAACGTGTGTCCCTTTCAGGCAAGAAAAGATACGCAATGATAGAGCGAATCGAACGCATCCCGTCCTCGGCTCTCGAGGTCGGATCAGCTTGTACAGGCGGCGTTCGTGACAGGTTAGTTTGACTCATGATATTCGGCGCTTGCCGTTCAATCCCCCGCATCGTTCCATCGACTCGATACTAAATTCAAACAGGTACCCCTGCACAGACTCGAACTGTGCTCTTCGGCTCCGGAGGCCGACGCTCTGTCCACTGAGCTACAGGGGCGGGCGACAAGATTTTATCATATTTGCTATTGCCCGTTCTCTCGCAGTTGAACCGGGGAGAACCGATGCTTATGCCTTCGCCTGTGGGGCTAATTGCATTAGCTCCGCACGCAAATTCTCGATGATGCCCGTATTTCCGGCTTCATCTCCCAGCTTCGCCAACTGTTCCTTCTTGTGCGCCAGCTCGCCACAGACCTGGTAGAAGCGGGAGGTGGAGCGGAATGAGCCGGCGGTAAATGCCGAAAGGTGAGCATTTGCCTGAAAGAAAGAGGTTGCCGTGTTGTACTGTTTTTGAGAAATTCTGCCGCTGGTCAGCTCTTCATGCAGGTGACGCTTGAGCATATTTCGCTCATAGACGACCATCCAGACCACGAAGACGAACATCGCCGCGTAGCCTATGTAGTCCACAAATGTGCCTGCCAGCAAGCCCTCGACTCCACCGATCAGCCCGCTAAACGTGTTGTGGAACGCATGTGCAACGACCGCAATTGCGTAGCCGGTCGGTACAGCAATGAGCTTGACAACCACGTTGCGGGTCATGCGCGCGATGGCAAGCCCGATCCCGGTGAACGCGGTGAAGAACGGGTGCATCCAGCCCACCAGGATCACCCGGATGACCACCAGCACCCAGAAGCCTTCCCAGCCGCCCTCGAGGTATCCGTTGCGATAAATGTAAAGGACATTTTCGATAGCCGCGAAGCCCATGGCGGTGACGGCGCCATACACCACGCCATCCAGGACGGAATCGAATTCCTTGCGGAACATCAAGAAGACAGCCAGGACCGCCAGTCCTTTCAGGGCTTCTTCGATAATCGGCGCCACGATCGATGTCGTCCCGAATTCCGCCGCTCCTGCTGAACCGGTCAGTGCGTAGATCCCGATGCCGAAGGCGGTATTGAGTACATACGCGCCGCCGCCGGCGATTACCACGCCCCAGACGAAGGCCGCCCCAAGCAGCAGTTTCGGTTCCTTCTCATAGCGGTCCAGCCAGTTGACGAACGCCGCGAACATGAACATCGGTACAAATCCAAAGAATAATGCTCCCAGAAATGCCATGGTGCCTCCACGCTACAAAAAGATCAAACAAGTCCTTTCAATACGCGTTCCTTCGAACGCGATGCCTAACACATCTAACACTTCTTCCGGGCGGCCGGTTGCGCCCTCCCGCGCTGCCAGCCGCATAAAAATCTTCCCGTCCGGACGGAGATTTATTGCTTCGATTAACGGACGTAGGTCATACATTTTACCGCGGCGCTCGCGAGGAATGCTTGTCGATTCCGTAAGAGAATCGATCCTGCGCTGGAGTTCCGATGGGTTGATCGGTTCTGTGAGCGTGACCTGGTACTCCGCGGACGCAACCTGAGTCTGCAGGGCGGGCGCCTTTTCGTCCACCTGCTCGATATTGATCACCTGCAGCCCGGGCGGAAGTGTCGCGTTGATGCGCGTAGGCAGCTCGTCCAGTGGGACATCATGCTCCAGCCTCATATCCAGCACTTCACAGCGCGAGGAGAAGCCGAGCGGCAAGGCAGCCGCCATGTTCATTTTTGGTTGAGGATGAAAGCCCTGGGAATAGGCAAGGGGCAGCTCTGCTCGCCGCGCGGCTCGTTCCCAGACCCTGTGCAGATCCAGGTGGCCGGTGTAGCGCAAAGCGCCCTGTTTGGTAAAGGTGATCCGGATGCGCATACTCGTGCAAAGAGCAGGAACAACCTTTGTTATTACTATCTTTTATTCTGTGCTGCGCTGGATTTCAACCAACGTCGGATATCGGCCATGTGTTCCCTGTAATGCCGGAAAGTGTTATTGGCAATCCGATCGTAAAGATTGTGCCGGTTCATCATTTCTTCAGGCAGCTTCTCCAGTGAGGTAATGATAGCGGCAAACGCCTGGATCTCCTGAGCGACCACCTCATCAAGAGAAACATTTTTATATTTCTCCGTTATCCATTCATTGGGGGTGTCGTCGTCGAGCAGGGGAGAGCCAAAATCGGGATAACCAAATTGATCCAAGAACGCATCCAGGGCATTCTGTGTCCGGCAGGGTGTGTATTCCTCCCCGTCCAAGATCTCGTTCATACGGTCGCCGATGTACTGCTCATAGGCAAAGATATGGGCGAGGAGGTCCTTAATGGACCACTTCCCGGACACGCCTTTCAGCGTCATGCGGCGCGTAAAACCGACCCGGTTCAGCAAAAACTCGAACTTGTCGCGCTCGTGCATGAGACGCGCGAGAAATATCTCTTTTGGGGTTTTCTGCATAGACTCTTAATCTCCCACCACGGGTAATTTTAAGCTGGACATAGCAGACCGGTTCGTGGAAGCCGGCGACTTCACATCCGGACACTTCCAGACGTCGCCAGGATTCTGGCGGCGCATGTCCGCAAAGGTCGGAAGGATGCCGCAGGCGAAGCAGTTGAGACGACAGTCGACGCGGATTTCGCCTTCCAGCGAAGCCCGGAAATCCTGGAAGAGGAAGTTCTTGCGGACCGCGGCGGTGATGTGCTCCCATGGGAAGACCTCGTCAGTGCGGCGCTGGCGGTGAGTGTAGAAGAGTGGGTCGAGTCCGTGCTCTTCGAACGCGGACATCCAGGCAGCGTAGCGCTGGCCTTCACCCCAGGCATCGAACTTCGAGCCGTTCTTCCACGCGCTGTATACCACCTCCGCCATGCGACGGTCGCCGCGCGACAGCCAGGCTTCCAGGAAGGAATCCTCGGCTTTCGTCAGGCTCAGCTTGATGTTGCGGTCGCGGCCTAGCTCGCGGCGCAGGAGCGCCTGCTTGGCGCGGATCTGCTCGGGGGTATCGCACGACACCCACTGGAACGGCGTCTGGGATTTTGGCACGAACGTGCTAACGCCCGCGTTGAGCTTGGCTTTCATGCCGATGACCTTGCGTCCCTCAGCCAGGACCCGCTTGCACAGGTCGGCGATTGCCTGGACATCTTCAAGAGTCTCGCTGGGATGCCCGATCATGAAATACAGCTTGATGGTCGTCCAGCCGCGACGATAGATCTCGCGGGTGGTGTTGATGATATCTTCATCGGGGATGAACTTGTTGATGATGCGGCGCATCCGCTCGGTGGCGGCTTCGGGCGCGAGCGTGAACCCGCCGGCGCGGTTGGTCCTCAGCTTTTCCATCAGGTCGATGGAAACTGACTCAATGCGCAAGGAGGGCAGGGACACTTTGAGATGTGTGCCGCCGAATTTCTCTCCGACTTTCGTCACCAGCTCGAGGACATCGGTGTAATCTGAGGAAGATAATGACAGAAGCGCTATCTCTTCGAAGCCGGTATTCTTGATCGCCTCTTCTGCCGCCTGCAGGACTTCTTCCACCGTGCGCTCGCGAACAGGGCGCGTGATCATGCCTGCGTGGCAGAAGCGGCAGCCTCGCGTGCAGCCCCGCATTATTTCCACCGAGACGCGGTTGTGGACGATATCAATATTTGGCACGATGAATTTCGTCGGTGGCGGAGGCATCACTGGGACGATCCGCTTGGTGACAATCCCGGGAACGCCTTCGATAACCGGCTCAATATGTGAAACCGTGCCATCATCAAGATAATAGGCTTCGTAAAAGTGGGGGACGTAGACGCCCTGGATTTTCGCCAGTGCTTTCAATACCTCATGACGAGGAGGGCGTTCTCCCTGACGACGCTGTGGAGCGGAATCCCTGACCAGGCCCTCCATACTCTCAGTAGACTGCTTCTCGTAAGGCGCTCGCAATGACATGATCGTGTTGATAATGTCATGGATCACATCCTCGCCCTCGCCGATCACGAACGCGTCGATAAAGGCATGCATCGGCTCGGGGTTCATGGTCGAATGCCCGCCGGCGATGATGATGGGATGCGTTTCGTCACGATCCTCTGAACGGACAGGGATCCCGGCGAGATCAAGCACATTCAAGGTATTCGTGTAGAGAGTTTCGTAGGGCAGGGAAAAACCGATGATGTCGAAGCATGCCAGCGGGCGCTTCGACTCGAGGCTATAGAGCGGAATCCCGTGCTCGCGCATCAGGGCTTCCATATCCAGCCACGGCGCATAGGCGCGTTCTGCCAGGGCGTCTTCACGCTGGTTGACCTGGTCATATAGGATCTTCAATCCCACATTCGAAACGCCGATATCGTAGATATCGGGAAAGACAAACGCCACTTTTGTCGCGATTCTCTGCCAGTCTTTGACGACACTGTTGAGCTCCCCGCCCACGTAGCGACCCGGTTTTTGTACCTTTAAGAGAATTCGGTCCAGTCTGGACTCGATTTGATCGGGTGTAAGCATAAAAAAATTATAACCGAGATTGTCGGATTAAGACCTCAAGCCTTAGGATGGCTTAAGCCGGACCCATAGACTCTCGGGAGCGCCGGCAAGGCGTTTCATAGACTGAGCAGGAAAAGGAAGAAAACAGGGCAGTCGTTAACTTGTCCTTCTTGCCTCATTCACGTCTTGTCTTAAACCGCTTGGTAATCCCCTCTTCGAGCATCTTTGCGGCTTCCAGCTGGTTCGCCTCCAGCGCCAGATCGAGCGGAGTCTTGCCGTTGTTGCTACGGGCTGTCAGGTCTGCGCCGCCGTAGATCAGCACCCGGATCATGGCGGTATCCCCGTTCTCCGCGGCAGCGTGCAGAGGAGTAGCCCCGCCCTGCTCCCGGATGTTCGCATCTGCGCCGTGCCGGAGCAACAGGTCAGCGATTCTCACATGCCCCGCGGCTGCCGCCGATTGGAGCGGCGCCGCTTTCAGCTGATTGCGTGAATGGGAATTCACCGGTGCGCCGGCTTTGATGAGGTATTCCGCCACATCGTAATGCCCGAAATAACACGCCAGCCCCAGTGCCTGGAAGCCGTCCTCGGCATAGGCATTGACCAGCTGGGGGTCACGCGCCAGGAGCCGAAGGATGTTGTTGATCTTGCCGGTGGCCGAGGCTTCGAAGATCGTAATGGCGACCGTCTTATCGGCGAGATACGAAGCGATGTCCGGCTGCCCGTGGTATGCCGCGATCAGGATCGGGCTGAGCCCGCTCTCGCGGACGTGGATCAGGCTTGGGTCGGCGTCGAGCAGGCGCTCTACCTCCGGCCTGTCGCCACGTTTGATGGCCTCTAAAAAAGGGGTGCTCATTCGATAACTTTTCTGCCCTTATAACGATCCTGCCTCCACCGTGGTTCCCATCTACGTGAACAAGGGTTCGAATTGCCTACCCGATTCGATCAGCGCTTCTTTTTCGGTATCAGTCAGGCGGGAAAAATTCTGGCAGGCCCGGATCATCAGTGGCAGAATGCGCGTGTCACCCACGGTGCACAGTCCGGTGATGTCGTAGGACAGCGCAAAGTTTACACCGCGCTGAATGTCTTCGCTGTCCTCGAACGGCTCGTACCAGGTGGTCGCTGAGTGCCGCCGGCTGCCCCAGGGCGCCTTCGTGATCGCTTTGATCACCATTGTACCCACATCCTTTGCCCGGCATGTGGCAATCAGCTCCTCGGCGTAGTTTCGATACTCCGGATTCGCCATCTGGACAAAGTTCAACGGGAATAGGACGGAATCGAAATCAAAGCGCTTCAAGGCTTCCAGGTAGATCTTCGGAGCATCCACGCCGTGGCCGGTGATACCGATATGTTTCGTCAGTCCTTCCCGGCGCGCCTCCACGAATGCTTCGAGAGCGCCGCCCTTCATGGTGAGCGCATCCAGCTCCTCCATGGTTGTGACCGCGTGGCACTGGTACAGATCGAAGGTCTCGGTCTGCAGACGCTTCAAGGATTCACGCATTTCCTTCCAGGCGCCCTCTCGTGTACGCTCCATTGTCTTGCAGCCCAGGAAGAAGCGCCTGCGCTCACGCGGCATCCAGGGACCGATCCGCATTTCCGCCTGCCCGTACGACGGCGCAACGTCAATATGGTTGATGCCAGCTTCGATAATCGCTTCCATGACCGCGTCTGCCTCTTCCTGGGAGACCTGCCCAAACGCCGCCGCCCCGAAGATGGCAATCGTGCTCATATGACCTGTACGCCCGAATCGCCTAGTTTCCATAGCTATCTCCTTATGTCTTCCATGCACTCGACCATGATTGTTGCATTCTGAATCGAATGTTGCTTCGCTTACTCATCGTCTTGGAGCGGTTTGCCATAAACCCGCTCTGCCGCCCTGCCAACCTCAGCCTCCGTGTGCGTCTCGCAGGCAACAAGGGGCCGCCCAAACCCCTGGACTTCCCTGCCGCCCGCGCTCATGACCTTGCTTCCCAGGTACTCTCCGTTCGAGTCATGGACCACATACAGCTGGTAGAGCTTCCCGCACACGATACAGCCATGCGCCTCGCCTTTTGCCTCAGCCATTCTGTTCACTCCACATTCATAAGATATTACTCACCGATCATCTTGATTAAAACACGTTTGCGCCGTCGGCCATCGAACTCCCCGTAGAAAATCTGCTCCCAGGGACCAAAATCCAGCTGCCCATTGGTGATAGCAATCACCACCTCGCGTCCCATCACCTGGCGCTTAAGATGCGCATCGGCATTATCTTCACCCGTGTCGTTGTGCCGGTACTGGCTGACCGGCTCATGCGGCGCGAGCTTCTCGAGCCATTGGTCATAATCCCGGTGCAGTCCTTGTTCGTCGTCGTTAATGAACACTGATGCAGAAATGTGCATGGCGTTCACCAGAGCCATCCCCTCTCGGATGCCACTCTCGCGTAACGCAACTTCCACTTCCGGCGTGATATTCACGAATCCGCGGCGGGATGGGATGTTGAACCACAGTTCTTTGCGATAGGATTTCATATTTACTCACTTATTTCCCATTTCCCACTATACCTTTCCTAGGAAGGCATTTCTAGTCTATTGGGGTTGAGGTGATTATATCAAGTTTACGGCACCTTATTAAACATGGCGTTTTTTCAACTCAGCAACGATATCCGCAGGTGTCAATCCCCGCGCGGATAATAGGACCAGCGCGTGATAGGTCAGGTCTGCCACCTCCTCGATCAGGCGCTGGTCATCCTGCGCCAGAGCGGCAACTACGACCTCGGTACTCTCTTCGCCTACTTTTTGAGCAATCCTAGATAAGCCCGCGGCAAAGAGGCTCGAGGTATACGACTTCTCGATAGGATTTTTCTTGCGATCTTCGATGATTTCAAAAAGCCATTGGACACTCATAGTACTCCTCCAAAAACCTAACTATTGTGCGCCTTTGCGCCCTTTGTGGTTAAGAAGGCTATTTTATTTCCCTGGAAAAACACGTTTGTTTTCCGGTATGGCATGCCGGTCCCGCGGGATAAACTCGAATCAAGAGCGCATCTGCATCACAATCCCCGCGGATCTCTACCACGCGCTGTGTGTTGCCTGAGGTGGCTCCCTTATGCCATAGTTCATTCCGGCTGCGAGACCAGAAGTGAGTCTCCCCTGTTTCCCGGGTACGCTCAAACGATTGCTGATTCATATACGCTAGCATCAGGACTTCGTTAGTTTCGGCGTCCTGCACTATCGTAGGGATAAGTCCATGAGAATCTAACTTGAGTTCAAGGAAAGCGATTTGCATTGATTTTCTCACCGTGAGAGGATGTCGACTCCAAGGCGTACAGGCACACCCCGGGATCGCAATTCTTTTTTCAAATTCATAATTTTCAATTTGCCGTCATGGAACAGCGAGGCGGCGAGCGCAGCATCGGCCTTGCCCTCTGTGAGTACTTCCGCAAAATGGGAGGTCGTCCCGGCGCCACCCGAAGCGATAACCGGGACCATGACAGCCTCTGCAATCGTTCGAGTCAACTCGATATCATACCCGGCGAGTGTCCCGTCGGCGTCCATGCTGGTGAGCAGGATTTCGCCCGCACCCATGTCCATGCCGCGGGCTGCCCATGCAATGGCATCCATACCTGTCGGAACGCGCCCGCCGTTGACATACACCTCCCAGCCGGACGCACGTCGACGCGCGTCGATCGCAAGCACAATACATTGCGCCCCAAAGCGTGAAGCGCCCTTCGAGAGAATTTCGGGTTTTTTCACCGCTGCTGAATTGATACTGACCTTGTCTGCGCCGGCGAGCAGGAGATTGCGCATGTCGTCCACGGTCTGGATCCCGCCGCCAACGGTCAATGGCATGAAAACGGAGTCTGCCACCCGCCGGACGAGCTCAAGCGTGGTCTTTCGTCCCTCGGGCGTTGCGGAAATATCGAGAAAGACCAGCTCATCGGCGCCCTGTTCATCATACAGGCGCGCCTGCTCGACGGGATCGCCCGCGTCGCGCAGGTTCGCAAAGTTTACACCTTTCACGACGCGTCCATCTTTGATATCAAGGCAGGGGATGATTCGTTTTGCTAACATAACATATCCATTCCAAACGTCACGAGACGTTTGACTCCAGGGCGGCTTTCAAGTCGATTGTTCCTTCATACAAAGCGCGTCCAATGATGACACCTGCTAGGTCCGCATCACGCGCCGCGTACACATCCTCCAGCGTATGAACGCCGCCTGAGGCAATCACTTCTAGCCCCCTTGTCAGAGCCAGTTCACGAGTGGAGGCGATGTTTAGTCCGCTGCCTAAGCCGTCCCGGCTAATGTCGGTAAAGATCACGATATGCAGACCCAGGCTTTGCATCTGATGTGCAAGCGCGGTGGGGGTGATCTGGGACCTCTCTTTCCAGCCGTGGAGGCGAACGTATCCGTCCTGCGCGTCGATCCCCACCGCGACGAATTCCGCACCAAATTTCTTTAACGCGACCTCGACAACTTCGGGTTGTTCCACTGCGATAGTGCCCAGTACCACGCGGCTGACACCCAGGTCAATAGCTTTCTGAATGGCATCAAGCGAACGCATGCCGCCGCCGAATTGAACTCGAGCATCCAGCTTTAGAATCGCCCGGAGAGCCAGTTGGTTTGCGGCGTCTCCTTCACCAAATGCGCCATCCAAATTCACGACATGCAGCCAGTCCGCGCCCGCTTCCAGCCAGCGCTGCGCCGTCTTGAGAGGGTCATCGCTGTAAGCCGTCAGTCGCCTCGGATCGCCTGCCTTCAAGCGTACAACCTTGCCGCCGCGCAAATCAATGGCAGGGTAAATTGTAAAACTCATGCCGTCTCCACAAAGTTTCTCAAAATCTGGAGACCGGCCGCCTGGCTTTTCTCAGGGTGGAACTGCACGCCCGAGATATTTCCATGCTGCACTGCACAGGCGTAACCTATTCCATAATCGGTCGTTGCAACGACATCCAACGGATCGTGAGCCTGACAGTAATATGAATGATTGAAGTAGGTATACGCACCGTCTGGAATTTCTCTAAACAGGAGAGTTCCCTGCTGAATCTCTACCTGGTTCCAACCCGTATGCGGAATCTTAACGCGCAGCGAGTCTGCAAAGCGTACCACCCTGCCTCTCAGAAGACCGAGCCCGGCGTAATTACCCATCTCCTCGCCGGTGTCAAATAATGCCTGCATGCCGACACAAATCCCTAGCAACGGGATGCCCTGATTGGCAATTGTTTTGATGGCGTTTTCCAAGCCGCGTGAGCGCAGGCCGGCCATGAAATCTCCGAAGGCTCCCACGCCAGGCATCACAACACGTTTGGCTGACAGAAGCCTGGCGGGCTCACTCGTCCGCTCGACGCTTGCACCTACCGCCTCCAATGCCTTCTGCACCGAGCGCAGGTTGCCCGTGCCGGCGTCGATTAAAATCACCTCTTTCATCTGCGCCTCCACTGAGAGCATGATCTTGCCTTACAGCATTCCCTTGGTGGAAGGGATAGTACCGGCGCGGCGTGGTTCGATCTGGGTGGCGGTATCCAGCGCGCGTGCCCAGGCTTTGAATAACGCTTCCGCCTGGTGGTGGTCATCGCGACCGTAAAGGACACGCGCATGCAGATTACTACGCGAGGTGACTGCAAACGACTCGAAGAAATGGGGAAATAATGTAGTCGGAACATTCCCAACGTAGGGCGTATGCCACTCTGCCTGAAAGACCGCGTAGGGACGACCCGATAAATCAATCGCCACATGCGCCAGTGTCTCATCCATAGGGGCGAAGCAATAGCCCATACGGACGATTCCTTTGCGGTCACCCAGCGCTGAGTCAAAAGCTTGTCCTAATGCCAGGGCGACATCTTCCACGGTGTGGTGTGAATCGATATGAAGGTCACCACTTGCCTGAATACTAAGATCGAAGAGTCCGTGCACGGCAAGATGCGAGAGCATGTGATCAAGAAACCCAAGGCCGGTGGAGATGTCGTGTTTACCGGCTCCATCTAACTCAAGCCGTATTTCAATTTGAGTTTCACTCGTTTGCCGTGAGACTTCAGCTGGTCGCATTGTTACTCCATCCCTCCAACGTCTGGTCCCCTGTGGGAGTGGTACCCAAAGACGTTGACTCCTTCTTAAGCGCTTCTATCAGCGCCGTTGTATCTTGCGGTCTGCCTACGCTAATGCGGATGTGATCGCGTAGCGCGGGCTTGTCGAAGTAGCGTACGAAAATGCCATACTCTTCTGCCAGCTTTCCTTTGAGCCTGGCAGCATCTCTCCCAAGGACTTTGCAGAGGATAAAGTTTGATTGGGTGGGATAGGGCTCCAGGTATGGAATGCCCTGGAGCGCCCTGAGCAGGCGTGTCCGTTCAGCCTGCAAACAGCGGACAATCGCCTGCAATTCATCACTATGCTGCAGGGAGACCTGTGCCGCCACACTGGCTGCCACGTTGACGTTGTAAGGCTGCTTGGATTTCCACAGGGTAGGCATGAGCCAGAGAGGGAAGGCGCCATATCCGATCCGCAGGCCGGCGAGCCCGGCCCATTTACTAAAGGTACGCAGGATCACCAGATTCTGGCGGGACGGAACCTCACGAATAAGGCTCGTTGTCATGCCGAGGTCCTCATCCGCAAATTCAATATAGGCTTCATCCAGCACAACAAGTACAGGAAGCGCAAGCAAATCTTCAATCCTCGTTTTATCCAGCATAGATCCATCGGGGTTGTTGGGTGAGGCGATGAAGAGGATCTTGGGCTGGTACGTCTCCGCGGCGTTGCGGATTTCTTCCATGTCCAGTGAAAAATCTGGGTTCCGCGGGACTTCGATACAGCGCCCGGCATTTAGCTCAGCATCGAATGCATACATGCCAAAGGTGGGTGGGCAGGAGAGGATGCAGTCACCTGGTTCTACAAAGACCCGCATGAGCAGGTCGAGCAATTCATCGGCCCCCGCACCGGCGAGCAAATATTCTTCCCCCACACCCGTAAACCCTGCAAGCGACCTTCGCAAGGCACGGCTTTCGGGATCAGGATAGATATGAGGAAACTCCAGGTTCCCAAGTGCTTCCCGGACAGCCGGCAATGGCCCGTATGGATTTTCATTTGCATCCAGCTTGACTATTTGGGATGGCTCGCGCCCTATCCGGGCTGACAGGACCTCGAAGGGCTCAATCGGCCTATAGGGTGGTAGGGATCTGAGGTGAGTACGGATTTTCATCGAGGCCCCGTCGCTCTTAAGAGCACTGCGTTCCGGTGCGCGTCCAGGCCTTCTGCTTCGGCAATGGTCGCAGCGCCTGGACCGATGGCCCGGGCGGTTGCTTCGTCCAGCGCCACCAGGCTGACCATCTTAACGAAGTCCCAGACGTTGAGTGGGGAGGCAAACCGCGCCGAGCCGCCGGTTGGCATCACGTGGCTAGGTCCTGCCAGATAATCTCCGAGGACCTCAAAAGAGTGTTCGCCCAGGAAGACGCCGCCCGCATTGTTTACTTTTTCCGCCCAGCGCCACGGATCACGGACGGAGAGTCCAAGATGTTCAGGGGCATACTCGTTTGCCAGCTGCAAAGCCTCTTCAATATCTCGAGTCAGTATCGCGCCGCCGCGATTTTCCAGGGAAGCCAAAATTGTTTCCGCACGACCGCGATCCGCTAGCTGCCGGGCGATTTCGAGCTGCACACGCTCGATCAGTGGTTGTGAAGGCGTGAGCAAAATCGCCGAGGCTAAGACATCGTGCTCCGCCTGTGCCAGCAGGTCTGCCGCGACCCAGGCAGGATTTGCCGTCTCATCTGCGATCACGACAGTCTCTGTCGGTCCTGCCAGGCCGTCGATACCGACCA
>DATHTH010000252.1:0-11021 GCA_035463495.1 Anaerolineales bacterium
GGTCTTCCCCCGGTGGACAAGGAATTCTATGTGATGCAGGGCGAGTTCTACAGTGAAGGCTCACTCGGACGCGAGGGCTTGCAGCTCTTCGACGCCAATGCCATGCTCAACGGCGTCCCCCAGTACGTGGTCTTCAACGGCCGCACCGGCGCCCTGGCCGACAACATGGACGTCGAAGTCGGCGAAACGGTCCGCCTGTACGTCGGCAACGGCGGCGTGAACCTGGTATCCAATTTCCATGTCATCGGCGAGATCTTCGACAAGGTCTACCGCGAAGGCGATCTGGTCTCCCCGGCAGCCCAGGGCTTGCAGACGACGATCATTCCTGCCGGCGGCGCAGCGGTGGTCGAGTTCAAAGCGGACTATCCGGGCAACTACATCCTGGTGGACCATGCCCTTGCCAGACTGGACCGCGGCGCCTGGGGCGTGATGCAGGTCGAAGGCGAAGCCGATCCGACCATCTTCCTTGGTGACATCGAAAGCGGCGCCGGTCATTAGAGCACAACGATTGGTAATATGCAGCGGAGACCCAGTGGGTCTCCGCTGTCCTTTTACGTGATTTACTCCCACAGAGCTGCAAGTGATTTCCAGGTTGAGTGAGAGAGCTTCCACTCGATCACCGTTTCCGCCTCGTCGGCTACCGTCGTCGGGAACAGCACAGGCTCCTCTCGATTTGGCAGAGCAAACGGCTCTCGGGAGTAGCTGATAATGGTGCGCGTGTTTCCGGAATCCGAGAGCTGGGAACTTACATCGTGGCAGGCTTTGCAGATATCCGGGATAACTGCCCGCAGTTCAGGGAGCGGGTGCTCGAACACATCGCCGTGGCTCATGAACAACATGAAGAAGTCTGCATGGGGGACAAGACCACCCGCGATGCCTGCGAAGAGATGCTTCCGGTTCAGCTCGAATTCGTAAAAGGATTGCGCCGGGCTGAAATGACGAATCTGAATACTTTCGACCAGAGGCGATGCTACCAATTGACCCTGGTCATCGATCAGCAGCATCCGCCGGACAAGAGCGACCTCTGAGCCGATAGGGGTCACAGGACTCGGCTCGGTGTTCAGCGACTCGATAAAGTCTAGCGTCGCATCCCGTCCATCCGGGAAGCGGACGAAGACCAGGAAGGCTGAACGCCCGAAGAACGGGAATGCTTCCGTATGCGTGATGGCGACGGGTCCACCCGCGCGCCCCATAGGCATCCAGGCGCTCTCCGGCTGAAAAAGATCTAGGGGAAGAAAAGCCGCCTCAGGCTGATCGGCTTGAAAAGCAGCCGGATAGATACCAGACTCGACGGCCAATGCATAGTTATCCGGCAGGGACAGGATCTCCTCACGAGAGAGCGCTACCCGCCGCATGATCTCCGCCAGCCGGACCTTGAGCGCCTCCCGCTCCACGGGATGCGGCTCCCTCTGAGAAGCCGCCCAATCGAAGACCGCCCAGAGATCGCGCTGGAACATCGCGCGTTTCAAAGGATCCCGGATCAAAAGCTCGGCTTGTGAAGACCGAAAGTCGTCCAGCACCTGAATCGCTTGTCGATGCGGTGCTCCGGTTAAGAGATGAGTTGTGTCGAACCACAGCAGTGGATCCAATTCGTGGGCCCCGTACTCTTGCCCATCTGCGGTCGTCCGCATATATAACTGTCGGAGGACCCGGTTCCAGGGGTGTTCTAGATCCGGATCGTAAATACTCCAATCGGGGGTATCTTCAACCGTTGCGGACGCGGTGATCCAGGGGGTCGCGACGCGGGGAGCCTCCCGATTCGCCTGGCAACCGGTTAACAAGAGGATCAGGGTAAATAGAACGATGCTCTTCTTCATCTCTCTGCTTGGATGGTAAGGTCGAACTGCAAACTATGATACACCGCTTGAAGGGCAACCGTTCCTCAGATGAATCATATGCGCCCCAACTTCGGTCAGCCGGGGCGCACGTTTGCCTGAAAAGGAGCATGCCATCCAGTCTTCCGGGTGGATGGCATGCCTTACCCCCTCAGAATAACTTAGCGCATGATGGGCGAGGTGTTGATATTGGTGCTCGCGCTGAGAGGCTTCGTCCGCAGCGACTGCAGCATCTTCTTACGGTCAGATTTAGCGAGATCCAGGGCTGCTTCGGCATCCCGCAGGATATCGTCCACCGAGTGATATTCATCGCCGCACAGCACAATCCCCACATTGGCGCGCACCTGCAATTCATCTTCTGACTTCGCCAGGTGCTTTCTGATCCGGTTCTGGACCCGCGAGCCAACCAGGATGGGCGTCTCCGGATTCTGCACATCCTCTATGAGAACGGCGAACACGTCTCCGCTGAGCCGGGCGATGGTATCCGTAGGACGCAGGATCTTCCTGAGCAGCGCCGCCGACTCCTGGAGCACCCGCCTGTTATAGTCCTTGCCGAACAGATAGTTGATCTTGTTCGACTGTCCGAGGTCCAGGTAGAGCACGGCAAACCTGTTCTGGCGAAGCTGTCTCGATCGCTCCAGGGCATATCCCAGTCGCGCCAGGAAGAAGGAACGGTTGTACACGCCGGTAAGCACATCCCAGGGCAGGCTTTCCGTCGGCTGCTCGGTCGGGCAGATGCGCCGGATGAGTGTCGTCATCTGCTCAATGTTGACAGGCTTGATGAGCACCAGCTGCGGGGTGACCGGCAATGCCTGCGCGGCGTGCGGCAGCGCGGTAATCACCACGACAGGGATCTTCTTCAGCCGCTCATCGGCGTGCATACGGACCAGAATCTCCGTGCCTGAAAGCCCCGGCAAGCCGAGATCCAGCAGGACGATGTCGGGCGTCGTTCGGGACAGATACTCCATCGCCGCTTTTCCATCCAGAACGATCTCGGTGCGATAGCCTGCCAGGTCCAGCACGTGCCGGAACAGGGCTACAATGTCCCGTTCGTCTTCGACGATCAGTGCAAAAGGTTTCTCCACGGTTTTCCTCTTGGGGGACATGACGGACAGGGATTAAGATGGTTACGGAATTTTCTTAATAAAAGGTTACAGCCAGGGAAAGAGTGCGGATTGACACTATTTCCCCGCCCGGAACCAGGAAAATGCCGAGATTCCGACCAGTGCCAGGCAAAAACTAAAATAGAAAGCAATCGAGGCTGGCGGTCCATTCAACTCGCCGAAATGAAGCAACGCGCCGGCGACCAGGAGTGAATTGATGAGCAGATTGGCTAACAAGCCGACATATGCTGTGTGCAGCGTCTCTTGCCGGGCGAGCATCAGTTGCAACGCTGCGCCGGAGAGCCACCAGCCGCCAATCACTCGTGAGGTCAATGGGGTAAGCGACCATGCCCACAAGGGAGAGACGTGCTCCGGAAAGAGAAAGAGAGCCGCGCCAATCAGGGCCTGGATCCCACCGGCAATGATTATCAGTGTGGAGAACCCGCGCGGCATTTGCCGCGACTCAAATTGGGGTGGATTAAAGCCCCGCTCCATTTGAAAGAATACAATCGTGGCCGCCATCGGGCTGATCACATACACGACCAGCCATGCCCAGGCGACCGGGTGAGACCAGTCGAAGATCGGGATGTGCAGCAGCGTGGCAATCAACATCAGACTCGAGAAGACGATGATGGCGGGCAATTGAACCCGCGCCAGCGACCAGCGATCCTCACGCACGGCGAGGAGATTCCCGATACCCGCAAAATAGGCTGCTCCCATGAACACGGGCGTTAGCGGATGCTGGATCGTCCATGCAAAGTATCTTGCGGTATCGTCCGGAAAGAAATATAAGACGGGTCCCGCCACAACCGCCAGCCCTCCGGCGCCTAAAAGAACCAGCCGGGCGAAGGTCGATAAAGGCTTATCCATTGGCTCTCCTCGTTGATCAAGTGCGGGAATTTTACTGTGAAGAAGAGACACCTTCAAGACATGCCGGGTCTCAGGTAGAATCACCCGCATGCCTGGTAGAGACAATATAGATCTGCTCAAGAAGCAGCCGGACGTGAGCGCCCGGCTGCGGTATGCGTTAAGAAATGCGAATGTCTATGTCTCGCGGGGAGGCTACCACTTCATCGATACTCTCGATCCTATCGAGAGCATCTCTCCAGAGATTGACAGCTCGCAGCTGACCGAAACAGAAGCGGCATATGTTGAAACGCATCTGCATGCCAATGTGGGAAAATTCAAGCATCAGGTGGATGTCCTCAAAAAACACTTGCGAGTAGAGAACGCAAACGTTCTCGATATCGGTTGCGGCGGCGGGTTGTTCCTTTCCTTGCTCAGGCAAGAAGGAGCTAACGTCACCGGCATCGAGCTTAGCGACAGCCGCGCCCACTACGCAGCATCCAGATACAACCTGGAGATCCATAAGCGTCCCATCGAAAGCGACTTCTGGCAGAAGGGGTATGTGGCCTATTTTGACGCGGTGACGCTTTGGGATGTGATCGAGCATGTCAATTATCCGTTCGAGACGCTGCAGTGCGCGGTGAACCTTTTAAAGCCGGGCGGGCTGCTGCTGATCGACACACCCAGCCGGGATAGCTTCTATCACCAGGTTGGCGAGCTCACCTACCGCATCTCGGGCGGCAGTTTCCCGACATTTTTGAATGCCATGTATTCAGCGCATCTATTCGGTCATAAGCAGATCTTCTCGACGACCGAGATGAAGGAGCTGCTCGAAGCCGTGGGACTCAGTGTCATTGAGCTACGCAAGTTCCATGAGCTCTCCTTCCCTTATGAGTTCTATTTGAAGAAGATGCTCCGCGTAGAGCGCCTTGTAAAGGTGCTGCTGCCTGCCGTTAAGGCATTTTTCTGGCTGTTCAAAATCCGCAATAAGATGCTGGTGATCGGGAAAAAATCCTAATACCATATCCTTGGGAGCCCGGTTGGTTGAGTAGCGCCCGTGTAATCCGGGGCGTATCGAGATCAGCGACGAAGCACTCCCCTTTTCATGGAAGGTTGCTCCGCAAGCGCCATTAAATTCATTCAGAGGAGAAAATCATCGTTATGAGTACCAGTGAATACACCCCCAAACGCGCCATGAGCATTTATGCGCACCCGGACGACCAGGAATTCAGCATCGGCGGCACGCTGGCAAAATGGGCGCGCGCCGGAGCCGAAATTATTTCGGTCCTGATCACGAGCGGCGACTCCGGCTCGAACGATCCCGCAAAGGATGGCTCTTACAAGCGGGAGCTTGCGGAGCTGAGAGAGAAGGAACAGCTTGCCGCGAATGCGGTCCTCGGAGTCAAGGAAACCATCTTCATGCGCTATCCGGATGGTGAGCTCGAACACACCATTCCCCTGCGTAAGGAGCTGACCCGCCTCATCCGGCAGTTCAAGCCGGACGCGGTCCTGGCGGGCAACCCCGAGGGATGGTTCTACGGCGACGAATACGTCAACCACCCCGATCATCGCGCCGCGGCACAGGCTGCCTGCGCCGCAGTCTTCCCATCCGCAGGGAGCCGGCTGATGTTCGCGGACCTGCTGACAGAGGGCTATGAGCCCCACAACGTCCGTCGGCTGTATATCCACGGCACAGACAAGGTCAATACCTGGGTGGACATCACCGAAACCCTGGATGTCAAGATCAAAGCACTGCAACAGCATGTGAGCCAGGTCGATCCGAATGAAGTCGATAAATGGATGCGGGAGTGGGCAGAGGAAGAGGCAAAGGGGCAGGAGATGAAATACGCCGAAGCCTATAAGGTGATGATCATCAGCAAGACTGAAGAAGAAGTGGTATGAGCTTTACCACTCTCACGTTCTGGCTCTTCTTCGCTGTTACGCTGGCTCTTTACTGGCTGATCCGCGAGAGGCGCTGGCAGAACGGGATTCTCCTGGTCGCCAGCTATATCTTCTATGGCTGGGTGGACGCCTGGCTGGCTGTCATGCTAGGCATCTCCACGCTGGCGGATTTTTTCCTTGCCCGGCGAATGGAAACCCGGGAGACGCCCGCCGGCAGACGTCCTTTCCTTTGGCTTAGTCTCATCGTCAACCTGGGTGTTCTGGCATTTTTCAAGTACTACAATTTTTTCAGCGAGGACGTGGCAAGAGTTGCAGATGTCCTGGGTATCCAGAGCAACTTCCTGCTGACCCAGGTCTTGCTGCCAGCCGGTCTCTCCTTTTACACCCTGAAAAAACTGGGCTACATGATCGATGTCTCACGCGGCTCGCTCGCGCCGGCACATTCCCTGATCGATTTCGCCCTGTATGTTTCCTTCTTCCCGCAGATCGTGGCTGGTCCCATTGACCGCCCGCAAACATTGCTGCCCCAGATCGAAGCGCAACGCACTTGGAAAGCGACATACTTCTATTCCGCCTGGCATCTGATCCTGATGGGGCTGTTCAAGAAACTGGTCATCGCCAACAGCGTGGGCTCGATCACGGAACGTATATTCAACCTGCAAGATCCAACCCTGCTGCTTGCGGTAGCTGGCGCGCTGGGTTTTACTCTGCAGATCCTGGCAGACTTTTCTGCCTACACCGACCTCTCGAGAGGCGTCGCCTACCTGCTCGGATTCGACACCTCAGAGAACTTCCGCTCTCCCTATCTATCGCTGACGCCCACCGAGTTCTGGAACCGCTGGCATATCACGCTATCCTTCTGGCTGCGGGATTATGTCTTCTTCCCGCTCCGCCGCTTCCTGCTGAGACGGGGTCAATTCCCCGCGTGGATGGTGCAGGCGATCCCGCCTTTGGTGACGATGCTGATCAGCGGCATCTGGCATGGCGCGGGCTGGACGTATTTTCTCTGGGGCGGTATGTACGGTATCCTGATCGTGGTCTACCAGTCCCTCGGCATGGGAGGCAATTGGAGACCGACGAGCCGGACACAGGCGTTGCTTGCCTGGCTGGTGATGTTCAGCTTCATCGTGTTCGGATGGATGCTATTCGCCGCGCCCTCGCTGGACTGGATTGTCGGGGTCTTCTCGGGTCCTGTGGTTGGGACGCTCGAGCAACAGGCAGTCGCCCTGATTGCCCTATCGATCACCTTCGTGTACTCGCTCCCATTGATCGTAAAAGCGATCATCGACCGCTCCTCAAATCCGGACTCTCTCGTCCGGTCGCTCTATTACGCCGGGGCAACCGCGATGCTGTTCATCTACGTCAATTCCGCAACCCCGGACTTTATTTACTTCCAGTTTTGAGCACCGGATCATCTACCACCCAGACATGAAAGCCTTTCGCTATTACCTGGTGACAACCATCCTGCTCCTAGGCTTGCTATTTGTCTACATCCCGATCCGGTACCAGACCTCTTATCCAGCAACCATTGGACCGAAGTTTGACAGCCGCGTGCGAACCACCTACACCGATATGCTCAACGAGTATCAGCCACAGGTGCTTTTGTTTGGCGACTCCATGCTCGAGCCGGCGGTGGATGAGCGGGCTGTCGCAGGCGCGCTGGACAAGAAGACAGCGCTTGTGAGCCTGCCCGGGACCGCTTCCACGATCTGGTATCTGATCCTCAAGAACAATATTGTCCTGGCGGAACACAAACCACAGTACCTGGTTTTGTTCTTCAGGGACGCGATGATGACTGTCCCGGGCTACCGGGTCACGGGCCGCTACTTCGAGCAGATCGATGAATTCGCCTCGCCCGAGGATACTCTGCTGATCCAGCGCGCCTACATCGATCAGATGACGCCTGTGGAAAAATTCATGGAAGCCTATGTCCCCCTGTATAGCTCGAGATGGGAAATCCGCCAGAGCATCGATTATTACATTCGATACACACTCGGAATGCTTGTGCTGGGATGCGATCCAGCCTGCATGGACTATGCCATGGAGAACGTCTTCGAGGCAAATAACCTGGATGTGACCTTCTTGAGCGAAGCGATCGCCAGCTCGGACGAGTATTTCTACACGCCCGAACGGCTGGATTTCGAGGCGCAGGTTGAGAAGTCATTTCTACCCGAGGTGATCCGCCTGTGCCGGGAGAACGGTATCCGGCTCATCCTGGTCCGCATGCCCATCCTGAGCTTCGAAGAACCGGGCACCCAACCGGAAGGGCTGGATGCCTATGTGCAGAACCTGGCGGTCTATCTGCAGGAAAATGATGTTCCTTTTTTCGATTTTGATAACGAGGAATTTACTGGCGGGTATTTTACGGACAGCCTGCACTTGAATGAGCGCGGCAGAACGCTATTCACCCAAAAACTGGTGGACTCGCTGTTGGCAGAGATCGAGTAGAGTCAGCTCTCAGAACGATATCGTTAGAAGACCAGGTGCCCGATCAGCGCTGCTGCGACCGGCAGGGTGATATTATCCACATCCTTAAAAGGCAGGGATTCGACGAGGGTCGCGCCGAGCGCAATCCATGTGACGGGCAGCAGGAACCGCGTGACGGGTCCGCTAAACGCTCCAAACCAGACGTAGACGGCGAAGATCAGGATCGTCAGCAGCCAACCACCAAGGAAAACACTCAACGATCCGGCGACGCTTTTCTGCCTTGACCACGACAGCTTCGGAGAATGAACGCGCCGCCCGACGATATCGGCGATCCCATCTCCTCCGCACAGCATCATCAGCGCCGGGATACCGATGAGAGAATCCTTCCAGTAGATGAGAGTGATCAGAACAAAGACAATCCCATAGAACAGCGGACCGCGCAGGATCTCACGCCGGTCGCCCGTGCGCGACATCGCTTTGACCGCCGCCTCATCCTTGATAAGCCCGGTCCCGACCAACGCGAATTGCGCCGTGATCACCAGCGGTACGAGAGCCGCCAGCCAGCGGGAAATGTGGACATCTTTGAACATCAGCCAGCACAGGACGAAGATCGGTCCTGTGCCGATGTGGATCAGCTTGCGACTCAACCGGCTTTCGAGGACGCCACGATGCGCCAGGAAATCCATCAGGCGGAGAAAGAAAACAGCGATGAGAAACGTGAGGACGGCAGCGAGGTAAGGGGACATTTATTATCCTGAGGACTCCACGTCTCCAGACGTTGAATTACAGGTTCTAACGCCTGAAGCTGCTCAGTCCATATCGGTTCTGATGGTTTTCCTTAAATAACACAAAATGCCGCTCTTGATCGCGGCACTCTCTGAGATTGTCAACCAAAGTTCTGGAAAGTGGGCCCGGCTGGATTCGAACCAGCGACCAAGGAATTATGAGTTCCCTGCGCTAACCGCTGCGCCACGGGCCCCGGTTGGGTTTAAGGTGAAAGGTCACAGGGTCAAGGTTTTCATTAGACATTCAACATTAAACCTGCAACCCTCAACATTGAGTGAGCGGGAGACGGGATTCGAACCCGCGAATATCAGCTTGGAAGGCTGATGCCTTACCACTTGGCGACTCCCGCGTGCCGAAATTGGCGTGCGGAATTATAGTGGCGTTTTCCCAATTGAGCAAGTAAGACAAGCTTGCCAACCATGTCCTATCTGCTGTTCCTGCTGCTCACAGCCAGGATAATCACGCCGGCAATGAGAGTCAGGAAGATCAAGCCAATAAACAGACTGTCACTCGAAGAGTTTTCCGGGTTACCAATGAGGTACAAAAGTACAAGAAATCCGGCGATCCCTCCGAGCACATATCCGATGACCTCGCCGCCGTTGGACGAATCTTGAACGGGACGGAAAGCCTCTGGATTGGGGACGTAGTTAATACGCCTTCTCGTGACCGTGGGAGGACCATCGGTCGCGGCTTCTTCCGTTTGAGCGCTCAAGGATTGAGACTCCTTCCTGGATAACTCCTGTAGCTTTGTCAATGCATGCGAGTTATTCGGGGCAAGCTTCAGCGCTTGTTGATAACTGTCCTTCTTCCAACCGGGATTATCAATCACATCCCCCATCAACAGCCACGCATCCAGCCAATTCTTGTCTTTTAGTAAAAGGGAGGCAAGCAGCGAGATGGCATTCTCTTTATCGCCACTGGCAATCAAGCCCTTTACAGCATCCAGATCGCTCATGAGCTCCTCTACATGTTGGTCGCAGTGCTGATTGGATGCTTAGTATTATAGCGTCTAATGCCGGTTTCGTAGCATTTCTACTCACTTGCAAATTGGCGCAACCAACTCTCTCCCCGTATTTGGCTACACGCTAAGCGAAAGTGAGTTGGAGAAGCGTGGCAGTTAAGAAATCAAGCCTCCTCGTCAGAGAACGAGGAGGCTTGACATAGTCGTTGCTGCGCCCGGTAACGAATTTTTGGGCATATAACCAGCGGACCCAGTCATGGATCACGGTATAGTGATTGATCACCGTGCGGATGTGCTCCTCCCCCTCACTGGGACCATCGGAGAGGTTGGCAATATACATGCGCACGTGATCTGGCGTGAGCCGCTTTACCTGAATATCCCCTGTAAACAAAATGAAGGAACCGAGAACCGTGCGATAGGCATTCAGCGTCTGGGCATCCAGGCCAGCGACCTGGCAATCAAACAAATATGTTTCCCGGGCGCTGGTCAAAAATACCTCTTTCATAGATCCGATTTTCATGGTAACCTCCAGCCAGAATTTTAGCACAAATGTTCTAAAATTTAGATTAAGATATTTTTAGCAAGACCCTATACCTTAGTTACGTGGTTCGAGGCCACGGGAGAGGCACCATGACAATCTACACGTGGAGGTTCTATGCAATCCCCGATCCGAAGGATGTCGAGGCGTTCATCGAGGAGCAGATGCCCCTGTTCTCGCGGAACGCCAGATCGCTGACCGGGGCGGATGGCGAGCCGATCGTAGATCTGATGAGAGTCGAGCACAACTGCGGCGCTGTCAACCTGGAGTTCCAGTTCAACGGCATCGAGGGACAAAGCGCAGACCTCTTTTGTTTTCCGGGTTATTACCCCGGTGACATGGACGATGAGGGCAACCCACTTTCTAACTGTTGTGATACCCAGGGGTACTTCTATGGAAGGATCGTGGAGAAGATCCTGGACCGTGCCCGGAGGGTATTTGATATGGAGGTTATGATTAATGTTAAAGACCAAAGGCAATTACATCCGGCCCGGTAAGCACGGCTCACAGGTCGTGCTCGATCCGGATTTTCTCTTGTGCCACGCGCTCTATATGCCCGACGGCGAGTCGGTCGTAAAGTCGAATATGACGCTGGGACAGGCGATCGAAGCCATCGCCTTCGC
>DATHTH010000253.1:0-5168 GCA_035463495.1 Anaerolineales bacterium
ATGCTTTTCGTAGTGACGCTTGCACTTGCTACACTCTCACTCCATAGGTCCCCGATTTCAAGCCACTTACGGCAATCTGCCTGGAAAATTTGGTGCCTGAGGAAAACTTCTATAATCATCCCCAAAAAGAAAACGCTTAACACATTGTGGAGATGACCCTTCGACACACCCTAACGGGCAGTCAGGGCAGGCTGGCGGGTACGCGTCGCGTTTTTTGAGCATTTTCGTGTCATTGGGTGTTTCCCGTTCAGCCGCACTTGGGCCAGGTGCAAGCGTCGACGGCGAGTCCACCCTTCCACCCACGCCGCTACGCCGGAGCTTACGCGGGTTGTTGGGCGGCAGAAGACCGGCTTTGTTGAAAGGGAGAAAATATGTTTGACGTTTCCGGGTTAATTCCAGAAGCACACGATATTGCTCGAACTGTCGCTGCCATTTACTGGAAACACACTCAGCGCTGGTTTGTAGGTCTAGCTTCCTTTGGTTCAGCTGTTCGGGGTGACGTGATCCTTGGCGTCAGTGACCTTGATTTTCATCTGTACTTGCAGCCATCCATCTTCATTAACGCTGATGGGAATCACAACATATTACCCCTTGAATTAGGGCTTGCCATTTACCGTGATCTTGCGCAGGTTGATCCAGCACCATTTCGCTATATCGACGGGGGCGCAGAAACGAATCTGCTCCCAGAGGGCCATGTTGGTCCCATCCCTGGCAGTTACCATATGATCGCTGGTGTTTTGCCATATGCTGAAGCCACAAACACACAACTGAAGGTGCGGGCTCAGCATGAACTTAACCGTCTCAATCCCTTGCCATCGTTTGTATCAGAAGCTTTTTTCCGGCATGGAACAGGACAGGGCGATCTTTCACATACCGTCCGCCAGCTGTGTCAAATGGTTTGGCCGATTGTTTATCATATCGCCACTCTAGAGCAAGACGATGCACTTGCTGTATGGCGCTTACAGAAAAACCGTGTTATCCATTTATTCCCCACTAATGAGATCCTTGGAAGTCGTATTCATGCATTCAACACCACAATGAGACAATATTACCCAGCTGAGGGGTCTGTGGATACAGCCTTGGATCTGATACGGTTGGGAGTAAACGTGCTCCAAAGCGCGGCTGATTGGTGGCGCACTACAGGTAGCACCTAGACGCGTTTGTGAGGTCAAATCAATCCGTTGCATTGCCCCCAACACAGTGTTCTCAGAAATGGCTCCAGGTCCTCTGTGAAATATGACACTCCTGTCGTGCAGTGAACTTGTTCTGTTTCGAGCGCGAGTCTCGTCCCACCCACCCGTTGCGAACGATCCGACCGCAGATGAAGTTGACGATTTTGCGGGTGATGAGCCGGTCCTCGCTATCGAGCACGAGAGTTTCCCAGTCCGGTTCACTGACGACAATACGCGCCGGGCTTCATCGCACGGATCATTTCCTGCAAAGCCTGCTGCGGCTGCTGGAGATGCTGAAAGCCGCGGTCCGCGCGACAGCTCCCGCGGCCCGATGCTCACCCGGTCTTGTTGATAGGGCTGTCCTGTCTAAAAGGTCATGGGTCCCTACTCACATCATTCCCGAGTCGTCCATTAGCAGCGTGGAGATTTACACAGGCATATTGCCAGGACGGTCTCATCGTAATAATCGGCCGTGATCTCCTCATCTGCGCGGATATCACGCAGGGCAACATATTGAGTTGAGTTCGCACGACGGGTGATATCGACCGCGTTTGGATCACAAGAATGGTTGATGTAATACTGAAAAAGCTTAGGCGTCAGAACAAACACATCTTCCGCCAATTTCTCCTGGTTATACATCCGGGAGGCGAGCTGCAGTGTATCAGTGTGCCTGGCTTCAGCTGTGATGACCAGCCCTCCGGCGACCAGTCTCAGCAGCTCACCCGCATCGATATCGTGCGTGGCGAACGTGCCGATCCCATGAATAGGAGACGTACGCACGACAAGACGACGGTCAAACCACATCGTGATCGGCCCAGTCTGGTAGTTCACAGGTTACTCCTTTCTTCGGGATACGCGCGGGAAGAAGTCATCCCAGCCAGAATATTCCGCGTTGCGGGCTAGCTCGGCAATGCTGGAAGGCGGGACGTCGGTCCGCATCATGTTGCAAAAAACGCCGCGCTGGGCAGCGTTTTTTCAAGCTGCTCTTGCACAGTGGGATCGCACGCAATGCTTAACAAATCCAGTGCCAGCAATACGGCGCCCGCGGCTGGCTCTAACCGGCTCTGGATCGCCTGAAAAGCGGGAGCCGCTTCGCGCACACGCGCAACCAGCGACTCGCGCAACAAGGGCGAAGGATGGCGCAGGACGCCGCCGGTCAGCACCAGGGTGAAGGGCTGCTCCAACAATCCCACTTTTCGTGCGGCGATGACGGCGTAGTCGCCAAGGGCTCTCCCGTGGGATACAACTATCTGCCGGGCGACGGGGTCACCAGCATCAGCGGCGTCGAACAGAGGGCGCACCAAGTGGCGTTTTTTCTCCGGCCTGGGAAGATCGCGCCCGGTCAAGCGGTGCAAAAGCTCTTCGACACTGGGAGCCTCGAGTACAGCTAGGATCCGTTCGGTGAGCAGGGTCGGCGGATCGATCCCCAGTTCGGCTCGATAAACGGCACGCAATGCACGCCGGCTCAGTTCGTCCGCCCCCTGTGTCAGCTGCCAGAAGCTGCTGTGCCAGATACGACCGTCCCTGGCTCGCGCCCCGACTGCTGCCCCTGTGCCACACGCGACGACAACGCCCATACCATCAGGAGAGCCCGCCCGCAATGCGCCCATCGCATCGTTCACGATGAGAAGGCGCTGCCCGTAGCCTCGTCGGCGCATGGCGTCTTCAAGCAACCGGAAATCCTCGGGCCAGTCGGCCCCTGCCAGGCTGAAGACACCGGCGCGTAGCCCCGAAGGCTGAATACCGGCATCTGAGAGGGCCGCGTCAACGGCGCGCTCGATCTCGGCGATCGCCGCGGCGGGTGAGGCTGCGCCGTAGATATCACCGCAACCGGCGCGTCCCTTGCCGAGTATCCTTCCATCTTCACCCGCGACGAGCGCCAGCGTTTTCGTGTTGCCGCCGTCCACGCCAAGGACGAGGTTCATGTTTTCTTTGTTTTCTGTTTACATTCCATGCCACGCCGCCCGGTCTGCCAGGATCGTCACATGGGAAATCGACTGAAGATAGGATGCCGGAACCTCCGGTGTTTGCGGTCCTTCCACCGCGCGATGCAGGATCTGGTGCTTGTGTGCTCCCGATACCAGGAGGAGTGTGCGGCGAGCAGCCAGCAGCAGATCCATACCGCAGGTCAGCGCCTGAGAGGGTACATGTTCCACACTTCCCCAGTAACGTGCATTGCTTGCTATACTTTCTGGCGTCAGCTCGACGAGGCGCGTAGGTGCATCTGCAGCGGATGGCGGCTCGTTGAACCCCAGATGACCGTTGGGACCCAGGCCAAGAATCGAAATATCGAAGCCGCCGATCTGAAGCACCGCCTCATCGTACGTGCGGCAGGCTTCCCACGGATCGAGAGCGTCACCAGCCAACCGGACGACATTTTCTTCTGCGATCCCCAGCGGCTCCAGGAAGGAACGGCGCATCCAGCCGAACAGGGAACGACGATCCTCAGGCGGCAGTCCCAGATAGGCATCCAGCTGGAAGGCGTGCAGCCTCGACGTATCGACCCGACCGCGCGAGCGGCGCTCTGCCAGCTCACGGTAGACACCCATCGGCGTATCGCCGGTTGCCACGACGATCCCGGCATCTGGCTTTGCTTTGATGGCGTTCTCCAGCCAGTCGGCGCCCCACTGGCTCAGCGCCTGATAGTCATCGACAATGATCAGGTCCACAAGCTGCCTCATGAATGCAACAGCCGTTCGGGTAAATATTCGCAATGGGCGGCAGCCATCTCATCGTAGAGTTTCTGCGCCAGGCGCAGAGAAAAAACCAGCGGGTGGCTGGCGAGCGCCCGGATGGCATCCCGGCGGGTACCGCTCCAGGCGGCTTCGGCAGCCAGCGCCTGATACTCGCCGAGCATCTTCACCAGTCCGACAACGTGAGGCGGCATGGAACCCTGGACAAGCGGCACAATACCATGCCGGTCGACATAGCCCGGGACTTCCACCACCAGGTCGTCGGGGAAGTCGGGGATCGCGCCCCGGTTTGAAACGTTGACCGGCCACACCTCCTTGCGGTCGTTGAAGACCGCGTCCATCACATCGATGGCCAGCTCAAGCTCATGGATGCCGCCCCGCGAGCGCCGCGGATCCAGGACAGGCTGGTCGGTGGCAGCCTGCTCCTCATAGTGCGCCCAGTAGTCGGGCACTTTCGCCATAATATCCTGGGCGCGCGTGGTCGGCTTGTCGCGCAGCTCTGCCAGCACTTCCTCTTTGAAGTAGTAATACTGGAAATAGTCGGCAGGCAGAGAATCCATCGCACACGCCAGCTCGAGCATGCGCATAGAGTGGCGACTTGTCGTCGGATCGCCGCGCCTTTGATCCAATGCCGCTCGCAGGAGTGGGATCATGTCTTGACCGTCGTACCGGTGACGGACGCTCCAGCAGCCGTGGTTCAATCCGATCATGATCGCATCGACCCGGTCAGGGTCCAGCCCGGCCGCGCGGGCGATGCCGCGCGGGAAGATGATCGGTCCCTCACACAGGGAGACCACCGGAATATCGCTATGATGTGTGATCGCCTCAGAGACCAGATTAATCGGGTTGGTGTAGTTGAACAACCGGGCGCGTGGACAGACCGCCTCCATGTCGGCGAGGATGCCCTGCATGACATGGATGGACCGCAGCGCCATGAAGAAGCCACCGGGACCTTGCGTTTCCTGCCCGATGACTCCGTGCCTGAGGGGGATGACTTCATCCCGGTAGCGCGCCTCAAAGCCGCCCGGACGAAAGCTGGTCAGCACGGCGTCACAATCCTGCAGTCCGGTGCGCCGGTCCGTGGTATAGCTCACCGTCAGATCGATGCCGTGATGCCGCCTCATCTTGTCGGCAAGCTGCTTTACCAGGGGAAGATGTGAGGCGTCGGTGTCGATCAACACGACCTCCGAACCCTGGAAGTTCTGCCCCTGATGGATCAGCGAAGCCATCGTGCCGGGTGCGCGCGTGCTGCCGCCGCCGATGTACGCTAGTTTAATCCGTGCCACGCAGATTGCTCCTTTGC
>DATHTH010000254.1:0-6064 GCA_035463495.1 Anaerolineales bacterium
TGTTCTTCGAAGAAGAAAGCGTAATAGATGTGGAGCCAATATGTTCGTAATACTGAAATGGGTAGTCACCGTTATCATTGCAGGATTTTTATGGTTAGTTGGGGTCTACACAGATGAATATTTCCGCCCGTATAAGAAGATCAGGATGGGCACGCGGAAACGCTAATATATTCAATAAATGAGCTCTGTTTGACAGTTGGAGCGGAGCCCCGGCAAAGACAGAGACGGACATCGGCATTCCTCCGGCTCTGTCCATGCCGGGCCAGGCAGTAAAAAGGGAAACGTCCGAGCTTGAAAGGCTCGGACGTTTGATGTATGTGGAGCTGATCGCGTGTTTACGTGTCTGTCACTAATTGCCCCGCCACTCGTAATCCTGCACAGTCGTGAGGCGCTGGAAGCCATGGGTTCGCACGATGCCCCTATTCATGTCGTTCGCTTCGACGACCGCATAGCGATAGCCGCGTTCATGGATCTCCTCGATGGTGGTCGCCAGCAATCTGGTATACAGCCCCTGCTTGCGATACTGTACAACCGTGGAACCAACCGAGAGCTTGGCGAAGTGGCCATGTGGAAAGTACGTCCAGGCTATGGAGGCAGGCTGGTCCTCCACGTATGCCGCGTACACGCTCAGATAGCCCGGGATCTGGAGATGCCGTCCAAGCCGGTCACGAACCCGGGTATTATCCCCACCCCAGACCTGATCGAGCACGCGGATCGCCTCCTGGAGGCTGTCCCAAGTGCCAATGCGCCGGATATCGGCGTGGGCGATCCCCGGAAACTCTCGGTATGCCTTCCTGAGGTCAAGCACCATCACATCCGTGGGATTATCATCCGCGGTAAACCCGTGGGAGATAAGCCGTGCCTTGAGGCTGGGCAGCAAGTCGTGCTCGTATACCTTCCACGTAACGGACCGTCCCAGGGGACGAAAATACTCGAGCTCGTTATGGATGACCCGGTGCAGCTCCCGCTCGGTAGCGAAGGTGAATGAGACCACATTGCTTCCGGGCTGTCGGTGCAGGATTCGCACCACATCGTTTGTAATTTCCTTGCGCGCTTCAGGATAGGTGATCCGAAGGCGCAGGTCTTTATCGTAGCGTACCAGTAAATTATTCTTGTTCATCATTACCTCTCAGACTTGAGCCTTGCGAAGGTTGTCTCCGGGATAAAAATGGGATGCTTTCAGAGCCTTCGCAAGTCTATAGAGAAAAACAGAGGGCTAGTCGGCAGCCAGCGCTTCCGGCGTCTCCTGTTTTTCCGGCATGCCGACTGCCTCTGCCAGTCCATACTGAGTCTCCAGCTCGTGCCGGAATTGCTGCGTGTACAGGCGATAGTAATGCCCGCCCAGGCGCAACAATTCGGCGTGCGTGCCCTGCTCGGCAATTCGGCCGTTCTCGATGACGAGAATCCGGTTTGCCCGCCGGATCGTGGAAAGGCGATGGGCAATCACGAACGATGTGCGGCCCTTCATCAGGGCTTCCATGCCGCGCTGGATCAGCGCTTCGGTCAATGTATCGACAGACGAGGTCGCCTCGTCCATAATGAACAGCTCGGGTCGGGCGAGCACTGCCCGCGCCAGGCTGATCAACTGCTTTTGTCCGACCGAGAGCAGGTTCCCGCCCTCGCCCACATTCTGGTCATAGCCTTTCTCGAGCATCACGATGAAGTCATGCGCGCCGGCGATCTTCGCGGCTTCCACGATCTCCTCATCGCTGGCGTCCAGCCGTCCATAGCGGATGTTGTCTCGGACGCTGCCCGAGAAGAGATGCGGGGTCTGGAGCACGATGCCAATCTTGTTATGGATCGAAGCAAGCGTGTAGTCCATGTAGTCACGCCCATTGATGCAGATGGTGCCTTTGCGCGGCTCGTAGAACCGGCACAACAGATTGACGATCGTCGACTTGCCTCCGCCGGTCGGGCCGACAAGGGCGATCATCTCGCCGGGCTGCACCTTTAGCGTGAAATCTGTCAGTACGGGCTTGCGATCCTCGTAGTAGAAGTTCACATGGTCAAATTCGATCTCGCCCAACAGGGTGTTCGCTTCGGTGGCATCCGGCCTGTCATGAACCTCGGGCGGGGTGTCGATGAGCGTGAAGATCCGTTCTGCGGAGGCAATTGAATGCTGCATCTCGGCATACACCCGGGCGAAGTCTTGGATGGGCCACATCATAAAGGTCAGATAGGATACAAATGCCTGGATACCGCCGATGGTCATGACTCCGAGCGTGATCTGCGAGCCGCCGTAGCCGACGATCAAGCCCATGGCAATCGCGGCGACGATCTGCACGGTCGGGAGGAAGAGCGCCGAGAGCCAGGCAGCCCGGTACGACGCCTTGTACATCTGGCCGGTCAGCTGCTGAAATTCCTTCGTATTTTCATCCTCGCGTAACAATGCCTTGACGACACGCACGCCCTGGAAATTCTCGTTGAATGCACCCGTGATCTTGGAATTGGTGCGGCGCGAAACGCGGTATTCCACCAGGATCCGTTTGCGGAACTGCACGGCAACGATCACCATAATCGGGATGGCAGCTGAGACAATCAGCGCCAGTTTCCAGTTGATGATCGCCATGAAGATCAACGAGGTCGTAATATTCATGATCGCCCAGGTGGTATCGACCACGCCCCAGGTCAGCAGCTCGGAAACGCGGCCCGTATCGGATGTTACGCGGGCGATCAGGCGTCCCACCGCGTTCTGCGCGTAATACGAGAGCGACAGATCCTGCAGATGGTTGAACAGCATCTTGCGCAGATCATACTGAACGCGTTCGCCGAGCACGCCCGCCAGGTAGATGAAAATGAACACAAACCCGGCTTGCAGCAGCTGAAAAACGCCATAAACGATCGCAATACGTGTCAGCGCAGACCGGTCTTTCAGTGTAATACCTGTGTCTACGATCTGCTTGTTGAGATACGTGAAGTAGGCATCCAGGACTGAGGTCAGCATGATCGTAATGATGAAGCCGAGTACCCACTTCCAGTGCGGCTTGAGGAGTGCGACGATGCGCTTGAAGACGGGCGCCGTCAATTGCGAAGTATGTTCTTCTTCTTCGAGTTCGATCAGTTCTTCGGACATTCTTGTCTCCGTACTATATAAACGATGGTCGAGCAGTCCCGCATGGATTTGCGGGACACACCGGAACCTAAGCATCATTGGTGGCTCCGGTGCACCCTTTCGGACGCCCTGGTTACTCGACCAGCAGAGCGTTTCTAATTCACACTCGAAATTTCCATTTCGAGCTCTTCGTCGATCCGGGTCTGAATGTCGTAGATCCGGCGGTACATGCCATCCAGTTGAGACACCAGCTCCTGGTGGGTTCCCATCTGAATGACCTCGCCCTTATCCAGGACCAGGATCAAGTCGGCGATCATCACGGACTGGATGCGGTGGGCAATAATGAACGTCGTGCGATTCTCCATCAGCTCGTTCAATGCATCCCGGATGGCAGCCTCGGTCTCGGTGTCCACCGAGGATGTGGAGTCGTCCAGGATCAGGATGCGCGGGTTCTTCAGCAGAGTCCTCGCAATCGTCACGCGCTGCTTCTGTCCGCCAGAGAGAGTCACTCCCTTTTCGCCGACCAGGGTGTTATACCCATCGGGAAAGCTCAGGATCACATCGTGCACCGCGGCGGCTTTGGCAGCCCGCTCCACTTCATCTTGCGATACATCTCGGCCCACGCCGTACGTGATGTTCTCACGGATCGAGCGGCTGAACAGGAAGGGCTCCTGCTCTACAATGCCGATCTGCCTGCGCAGGTAGGCACGTGAATAATCCTTGAGCTCCACGCCATCCAGCAGGATGCGCCCGCCGGTGTATTCGTGGAAGCGAGGCAGCAGGTTCACCAGTGAAGATTTTCCTGAGCCAGTTGAGCCGAGGAGGGCAATCGCCTGTCCGGGCTTGACGGTGAACGAGACATTCTTTAAGACGTGGTCCTTGCCATCCGAGTAGATGAACGAGACGTTCTCAAACTCGATCTCACCCTTCACCGGTCCTTCCGGCTGGAACTTTCCATCGAAGAGCGGCTCACGAGCCTGTTTGACGACTTCCATCAAGCGACCGTATGCCACCATGCCGGATGAGGCATTGACGATGATGCGTCCCAGGTTGCGGATGGGCCAGATCAGCCAGACGACGAGTCCAACGTAGGCGATATACATACCGACCGTGATCTCGCCGTTGATCGCCATGAGCGCGGCGTACACGAACCCGAACAGCATCTGCAATCCCAGCACGATATCGGAGAGGGGCCAGAACAGAGAATGCATCAACAGCAGGAACTTACCTTTGAGGTATTTGGTCCAGTTGTCCTTTTCAAACTTCTCTTTCTCGTATTCCTGCCGTCCAAATGCTTTGACGACGCGCACACCGGTCAGGTTTTCTTGCAAGGTCGTCGAAAGCACCGCTTCCTGCGACTGGTAGTTTTCAAAAGCCTTGGTCACGCGCTTGAAGAACCAGATCGAGACCAACAACATGAACGGGATCGCGATGACCGAGAGCAAGCCCAGCCTGACGTTCAGGTTCAGGATCGCGATAAAGTTGATGATAAAGAGCAGGATAATGCGTCCGATCCCGATGCCCTGTTCGCTAAAGAAGCGGCGTAGAGCGTCCACGTCGGAGGTGACGCGCTCGATCAGATCCCCGGTGGGGGTGGTCGCGTGGTACGAGAAGCTCAACCGCTGTATATGGTCGAAGAGAAAGTCGCGCAGGCGGCGTGTAATTCCTTCGGCGGTATAGGCAGCCAGGCGCCCTGAAAGGAACGAGAAGCCGCCCTGTACCACGGCTAAACCCACAAACCCTAACCCGATCCAGAGGAAGGTCTGGGTGAGGCTATCTCCGATGTAGTTGCCCTCTGTCAACACATCGTCGGCGAAGTAGCGCAAGAGCAGATACATGAATGTCTGCGCCAACGCAGAGACCGCCAGCGCCAGGGTCGCGCCGAGATAGGGTAGGCGATAATCCACCATCATTTTCCAGATGCCTCTGAGATGGTTCTTGTCGATCGCTTTGCGGAAATCAAATGTCAGCGTGGGTTCAAGCGTAGTCATGGCATTCTCTCCAAGATTTGTGTAAGGCATGTACACGGGGCAAATAAAAAGGCTGTGGCGGGTGCGCCACAGCCTGGATAAACAAGTCAGGGATGACCTAAAAACGGTCAATAGGCGCACTACGACAAGGTAACATTCCACCATCGGGAATGCTAAAGACGAGGGTCAAGCGGGCGATAGACATGCAGTGCGCTCCTTTCTTTGAGATTTGCTCACTTAACTTATTTTAAGTAAAGCTGTTCGAGTTTACACCAGCCGGGGCAGTTGTGTCAAGGGAATTGCTTCGCGTATAATTCAAATTCATGACACAAAAGCATCCCGCGATCAGCCGGATAAGGGCACTTTGGAGGATCTGTGTCGAGAGTTGATGTCTGGCATATTACTCAAACCGGCACAGTCTCCGTAAATCTTCCTGATTTAACCTCTCTCGATGCGGTCACGCGCCAGCTGCCGGAGGGTTATTACAGTACCTTCCGCACGTATGCGGAGTGTACGCGGGTGCTGGGATTGAGGTCACACTTACAACGCCTCTTCGAACCCGTAGCCGCGCCTGATGTGGACGCTGCGACGCTGCGCCGGGAGCTGCGTGAGGTGCTGAAGCGATATCGCCCCGGCGAGGCGAGGGTCCGGGCCTTGATGACCAGACAAGGAAACGTCTATCTCGCTCTCGAGCCGCTTCAGCTGCTGCCGCATGAAATCTATGCAAAGGGAATCCGCGTGGAGACGATAGAGTTGCAGCGGGAAAATCCACGCTTAAAATCAACAACCTTTATCAGCAGGAGTGATGCCGAGAGAAAGCGCATGGCAGAGAAAGGAGTCTTCGAAGCGCTCCTGGTGAAAGAAGGGATGATTTTGGAGGGGATGACGAGTAATTTCTTTTACGTGCAAACTTCTCGCGCTGAGCGCGAGAAGCTATTATGCACCGCCGCTGACGATATTCTCCTCGGTGTGACGCGGGATAGGGTCATCGAGATCGCGCGGGGGAGGGGGCTGGAGGTCAGATATGAGCCCCTCCACCGGA
>DATHTH010000255.1:0-3193 GCA_035463495.1 Anaerolineales bacterium
TTCCCGATGCGCTGCCTGCCGTATCCAATTAACCTGAAGTCAATCTCGGTTATTCCACCACTTGGTAAGAAAATTAATCCGTTGGTCGAGTAGGCGGCGGGTTTGTAGATCATTCGCTGATTAAATCGTCTCGTCGCCGTATCGAGACCAACGGTCTTCAAAGCGAAATTTTATATGAGTTGTAGTCTCGATTCGCTCCTCGTCAAACATTCGGAGCTACTCGACACCTCAGATTGATTCAAAGAGAGGAGAACGCCGAGATCTCCTCTCTTGATTCTGATTGCTGCTCTCAGCGATTTACTTTTCTTTGTCGCGGTGTTTGAATTTGCGGCTTATTTTTCTAGCCAATGCATACAGGGGTGGGCCGAGCAGGACTGTCATCAATATGAATAAAAGTAAGAACTCATTCCATCCAATTGCGATCACAGGTTGGCAGGCAAGTGCGCTCAGCAGGAGGGGAAATAATACCCGCAGGGCTTTTTTCTTCATCGACTATTCCAGCATGGGCATTTTGATGCCGTGCCGCTTCGCCGCTGCGATGGCTTCTTCATATCCCGCATCTGCGTGCCGGACCACGCCCATGCCGGGATCGGTTGTCAGGACTCGTTCCAACCGTCGCGCGGCTTCCGGAGTTCCATCCGCCACGATGACCTGCCCGGCGTGTTGGCTGTAACCCATGCCCACGCCGCCGCCGTGATGGAATGAGACCCAGGTCGCGCCGCCGACCGCGTTGATCAGGGCATTGAGGATCGCCCAGTCGGAGATCGCGTCCGAGCCGTCTTTCATCGCTTCGGTCTCACGGTTTGGCGAAGCGACCGAGCCCGAGTCGAGGTGGTCACGCCCGATCACAATTGGTGCTTTCACTCTGCCGCTCGCCACAAGCTCATTGAATTTGAGACCGGCTTTGACCCGCTCGCCGTACCCTAGCCAGCAGATGCGTGCCGGCAACCCCTGGAACGGGACCTTCTCGCGCGCCATCCGCAGCCAGCGCTTGAGGTGATCATCTTCGGGGAACAAATCCATAATAGCGCGATCGGTCTCATAAATATCTTCCTTGTCTCCCGAAAGCGCTACCCATCGGAAGGGTCCCTTGCCTTCACAGAACAGCGGACGAATATACGCGGGCACGAAACCGGGGAATTCGAAAGCATCGCTCACACCATAGTTATATGCCTGCTGGCGGAGGTTATTCCCGTAATCGAACACTTCCGCTCCCGCTTGCTGGAAGGCAAGCATCGCCCTGACGTGTTTTGCCATAGACTCCATTGCCATATGCTTGTATCCAGCCGGATCTGATATGCGTAGTCCATCCGCGGCTGCCACCGATAATCCCGAGGGGATATACATCAACGCTTCATGCGCCGACGTCTGGTCTGTGACCACATCCGGCACCACGCCACGCGCGACGAGCTCACTGTAGACATCCGCTGCGTTGCCGATCAACCCGATGGATCTGGGAATCTGCTGCTCCTTCGCCTCTTCCACGAGAGTCATGCCCTCCTCAAGAGTGTCGACAACCGTATCTACATAGCCGATGAGGCGGCGGCGCTCGGCGCGTTCGGGATCCACCTCGACGATCAGACCCACGCCTTCGTTCATGGTGATCGCCAGAGGCTGCGCGCCGCCCATCCCTCCCAGACCGGCAGTCAGCACAAATTTCCCTTTGAGTGAGTTCCAGCCTCTAAGACGGGCGAGGGCGCCGAACGTTTCGTACGTACCCTGCAAGATCCCCTGAGTGCCGATATAGATCCACGAGCCTGCCGTCATCTGCCCGTACATGATCAGTCCCTTTTTTGCCAGCTCGTCGAAGTGTTCCCAGGTCGCCCAGTGCGGCACGAGGTTGGAGTTGGCGATCAGCACTTTCGGCGCATCTCTATGACTCTTGAAGACAGCCACTGGCTTACCCGATTGCACGAGCAGCGTCTCGTCCTCTTCAAGGTTCTTGAGCGCCTCAAGAATGGCATCGAATGCCTCCCAGGAGCGCGCAGCCTTCCCGCGCCCGCCATAGACGACGAGATCTTCCGGTCTTTCGGCGACCTCCGGATCAAGATTATTCTGGATCATGCGGTAAGCGGCTTCGCTCAACCAGTTATTGCAGGTCAGATCGGTTCCTCTTGGCGCGCGGACAATTCTGGGTCCAGACATGATGTGGCCTCCTTGATGAGATAGTTGCTCTCCCAGATATTATACGCCGGGCGAGATTGTGGGTTTATGAACCGTCTGGATTGCCAGAATCTCATAAGAATCAAAAAAACCTCTCGAGCAGGTTGTGCCGGGAGGTTTTCAATTGCTCGTCGAATCCATCACTTAACTGGCGGCTCTGTTCAGCAACTGTGCAAAGTCGGTACTCCGCAAGCGCGACACCAGTTCCTCCTGCGCCTCGCACCAGACAGCGCGGATCGGACAATCGCCATCGAACGAGCAAACGCCATCATCCGCCACACATTCGTTGAGCTGAATGGGACCATCGATAGCCTCGACCACTTCGAGGAGTGAAATATCTTTAGGTTCGCGGGCAAGCGTGACACCGCCGCGTGCCCCTCGGGAGGTATGCAGGAGCCCGGCAATGGATAACTGAGAAATGATCTTTGCGAGGAACGATGGTGGAATGTGTTGTTCCTTTGCGACTGTGCTGGTTGCAGCTCGATCGCCATTCTTGATCCGTGCCAGGTGCAGGACTGCGCGAACGGCATAATCAGCCTGACGGGTAATTTGCATTGATGCCTTCTTTCCAAAAACAGACAAACCCTGTCTCTATACCCGATTTTAGTGGCGCATAGGAGTGAGAACAAGTGATAGAGGTCACAGTCAAATCATGACCTTTTGCTCCAATTAAAGACCTCTCCCAATCACGAAAGTACGGGGAAAAGTCCGAAAACAGGGATGCAAGCGAGGCCCGCATCCCTGTTTTCAGATATCTCTAAATATTGTCTGATTACCGAAACCTTTATGAAAGCCGCAAACAGGGATCTTCTAATCGGTGATGACCAGGTTGCCCGCTGCCATTTTGACCACAATGGTCAGCTCAGGGCCGGAACCAGCCTGCGTATATGTTTTACCGTTCTGTGACCAGCCGGAGCTGTGATTGATGTTGACGGCGGTGCCTTCGACCGTGATGGCAGCATCCACATCCTCGGGGATCACGAGACTGAGATCGCCAAATCCGGCTTCAATGGTGACGACCGCATCGCGC
>DATHTH010000256.1:0-24560 GCA_035463495.1 Anaerolineales bacterium
GGAGTCTTTGGTTTTTTCCTGAGCAAGCCCATGGGAACCTGGATGCAGCGTCACTGGACGACGGAAGCCGACCTGGGCAACATGCGGGTCGTGGACGTCACTCTCGTCCGCAAAGGTGTGCACCGTATCGTCACGAAGTGACTCGCTGCGAAGGACACAAAGGCACACGAAGGGTTAAAATGAAGGCAAACCCCTCGTCGACTTTGTGTCCTTCATGTTTAAGAACATGCCTCATCTCTACTTCCTCTTCGGCAACGACGAATTCGCCATCACGCGCAAGCTGAAAGAGTTTGAGTCAGATTTCAGCGACCCGACCAGCGCGGAGATGAACACGGCTCGTCTGGATGCCCGCTCGGCAAGTCAGAACGATCTTAATAACGCGATCAATGCCATGCCGTTCCTTGCGAAGAGACGTTTGGTGTATTTACAAAGTCCCTCCTCCAAATACAACAATGCATCCACTCGCAAAGAGTTCCTCGCGTTCATCGAGAAAACGCCCGAGACCACGCGCCTGGTGATGTACGAAGCCGTGGAGCCCAGAGATGCTGAAAAGCACTGGCTGGTGAAGTGGGCGGAGAAGAACAGCAAGCTTATCCAGACGAAAGCCTTTATGCTGCCGCGTCCGAAAGATATGCCCGGCTGGATCGTCAATGAGACCAAGAACCAGGGCGGGAAGATCGAGCCGCGCGCCGCGGAGATGCTGAAGGACATGGTCGGGGTGGATACCAGGCAGGCTGGGATGGAGATCGCCAAACTGCTGGCGTACGCTAACTGGGCGCGCCCGATCACCGTTCAGGATGTGGAAGCGGTGTGTATCGTCACCTCTCAGCAATCGGTGTTTGATTTTGTGGACGCGCTGGCAAACGGGGACGGCAAAGCAGCCCAGCATCTCTTACACCGCCTGCTCGAGAGTGAGGATGAATTTTCGTTGTGGGGGATGGTGGTGAGGCAGTTCCGTCTGTTGATCCAGGCGCGTGAGATACTGGATGGTCGCGGGAACCAACATGATGTGGCGCGCGCCCTGGGCGTGCATCCGTTTGTCGCGGAAAAGGCTGCTCAACAAGCCTCGCGTTTCTCCATCGAAGCTCTCGAATATATTTATCGCAAGCTGCTCACGATCGACGAGGGGGTCAAGACCAGCCAGATCACGCTGGACCTGGCAATGGATACGCTGGTTGCGGAACTTACCCGCTGAAGTTTCCCTTGACAATTACATACATACGCGTTAGTATGTATAATATGAAAAGAACGAAAGAAGAAGCCGCCATCACGCGTGCCACCCTGCTGAAGACCGCTCTATCGGTTTTCAGCGCGAAAGGCTATGCCGCCGCCACCCTGGACGATGTGGCAAAAGTCGCCAGGGTTACGCGCGGCGCTATTTACTGGCACTTCAAGAGCAAGGCAGACCTATACAATACCCTGGTCTCGGAATTTTCTGCCCGCGGCACGGTCGTTGTCCAGCAGGCGGTTGCGGAGGGTGGAACGCTGATCGAAATCCTGCGCCGCATCTTCGTGCGCGTATGCACGCTCATTGAGCAAGATAAGGAAATACGCGCAGTCATGGAGCTGACCTTGTTCAAAACCGGGCTGGATCCCGATCTGCAAGCCGGCCGTAAAAACCAGATCGAGGCCGGGAATGCTCTTCTGAGGGGGATCACCGAGGCGATGAGCCAGGGGGTCGCGCAGGGTGTTTTGCGGAACGATATTGATCCTGCCGATATGGCACGGGCGTTCATTGCCTTTGAAAATGGCGCCATTCAGCTCTGGCTTCTATCCCCCCGGTCGTTTTCACTGAAGAACAGCGCTGAAGCTTTCGCAGATATCCTGGTTGCCGGTCTGCAAAAGAAAAGCTAAATTTTTTATTAGTTTTACATACGCGTAAGTATGTAAACAACCAAAAGGAGTATAAAATGAATAACAAACGTCTCATTGTTCAAACGGTGGTCATCTTCATCGCCCTGGCATTTGCCGGAATCGGAATGGCCTTGAGCGCAAAGCTCGTGTCAGATGCTCTCGAGCAAATGATCCTGGTGGCAGTTGGCAGCGCTCTGTTCGGTGCCTCGCTTACCTTTTTCCTGGTGAGGATACTGTCAATCGAAGAGAAGTAACACAGCATGGGCGTAGAGATTAAGAACCCGTGCGTATCACAATGATCTTATCCACAGCCGACTCCGCCCCCCAGATCTCGCCCGGCCTGCCCAGGATCTGGCGGACCGATGCGTTCGGGGAGGGCAGCTCGAACACGGTAAATTCCTCAGTTGTTGGGTCGAAGCGGACCATGGCATTTGCCCGAAAGTCGCTGAGCCAGACGATATCCTGGTCATCCACATACACCGCATAGGCTTGTGGGTTGTTCCCGGGCAGCTTCCACTCCTGCCAGGAGTCGGTTGCAGGATCGTACACGCCAACCTGACCGGCATTCCACTCGCTGACCCAGACTTTGCCCTGCGAGTCGGTCCAGACCCGCCGCGCCCCCTGGTTGGGAGTATCCGGCTCCAGCACAGTCGCTTCGCCGGTCTGCGGGTCAATGTGACCGATGTAGCTGCCGGCCAGCGAGGCGTAATAGACTGTGCCATCCGGTGTGACGGTGATGCCGTAGGGTCCAGGTCCACGCGGCGCGTCGAAAACCTGCATATCGCCAGTCGCCGGGTCAAACCGCCCGTAGATGCCGCTCTGCCCGGTGAACCAGAGAATCCCATTCGGGTCGAATGCCGCCGTGTTGAGGTTGGCATAGCCTGTGCCATCCGGCAGGGAGAACACCTCTACTTCCTCCGTCTGCGGGTCGACGCGTACGATGGCATTCAAGCCGCTGTCGGTGATCCATGGTGCGCCATCGGGGCCGACGATGACTCCATGCGGCGACGAACCCTGTCCAAGCGGGATGTGGCGCGTCTCTCCTGTAGCGGGGTCGAGCACGCCCAGCGCGCCGGTGAACTGCGCTGTGTACCAGACGATCCCATCCGGGGCGGGTGCCACATCGTGCGGGTGCGTGCCTCGCGGCACCGGATACTCCTCGATGGTATAGGGCTCATGTGACAACGCCGGTTCCGTGGCAGGCGGCTCGGTCGCAGCGGTAGGTGATGCTTCGACCAGCACTGGCTCGGTCGGGGTTGGCTCGGTGATGTCGGGCGCTGCGATCGTCGAGGTTGGCATGGCTGGTGGGGCACCGGTGCATCCTACCAGAAATGTAATAACAATAAGCATAGAACTCGCGCGGAACATGGTTGCTCCTCTTAACCCATAAAGATATCAGGTCTCAATCGTAAATTGACTTGGGAGAACTGGCAACCATACCAGAGAACTGGATTACGCTCCGATTTACGAAACCCGGCTGATTTGGCTACTCCCGATTCGAGAATTGCCAGCGCGTAGCATCTTTCGGAAATTGCGTCCAGGCAATCACCGTATGAGTCCGGAAGACATGCACACTCGTCTTTTCATAGTCTTCCGGGCGGGGACCATAACCGTACTTTTCCGCAGATACCTTGGCGAGTTGAACGGCCAGTGCGTGATTAGGGATCTCAAGTTGTGCCTGACCATATAGGATCACAACATCATCGCTACTGTCGAGATGGACGGACACAGCTGAGTTTGCAGCCAGGTTGCGGCTGCGCCTGGTTTGCGAGCTCCCACCAAAGTACAACTTATCGTCCAGCCACAAGCCATCGACCGGCGTCACATGCGGATGGTTATCCGGACCGACTGTACATATCCAGTAATGCATTGCCCGGGTCATGCGCTCCGTGACATGGTCCCATGTGAGTAACCCCTTGTTGTTTTTCGGAATTCCATACTCTGCCGGGATTTGAGGACGATCTGGTATGGGATTGGCCTGATTTTTCTTTGAGACTTGTTTGGCGCTCACATTTTATCTCCTTTTGAGGATACCAATCGACCCATCATCCCCTACCCATAGGCTTTATGCAAGTACTTGCAAAACGAACGATAGCGATCAGTCGCGTTTTTGGACCTCGACGCGCAGCTTGGCTTTCACCATGTGATCTTCCAGGGTCATGACGCGCACACCCGGCGAGAGAGGAACCATCTTGAAGCCACTCGCCAGCGCTTTCCCACCTACCCGCTCATCGGATAAGAACGCGCTATATTCAAGCTGCAAATGCGGCAAATCCTGCTTGCTTTTTGTGACCCCGAGCGCCATGCGTGAGGGGCGATCTACCAGTGCACCCGAATCGGCGAAACCATCAAAGATAATGTACGGGCGCTCCTGCAGGCGCTCCTTGAGCTCGGACAGTGTGCGCGGCAACGGTTGGTTCTCTGCCCGCTCACTGATCTCGTTGAGGTGGGTGTTGATGCCGCGCGGTTTGACAAAGTAGTGAAAGAACAGCTTGGTCTCGTTGCCCATTCTTTTCCCGGGTTGCAGCTCCACATCTGTGATCAACATCCGGATGTACAGGTCGCCGAACAGGAAGCGCCGCATGGCTTGATAGGCGTCATGGTTTTCACGGATGCCATGCTCACCCGAATGGGTGTTGAAGACATAGGCATAGGGGTGATTCTCCAGATAGGCCTCGCGCTGATCCACAATGCCGTCGGTGCGGGGTAAATGGCGCGCCACCGGGTAGTAATCGTTATGCCTGGTACCGATCAGGCAAAACACGTCTGTTCTGCCGAGGTTGAGAGCAGGCTCAGGTTTTTGCCCTCCCATGAATTCGCTGACCCACTTCGGCGTGAAGAACTGGATGTCGTCATCGCGCATCCCCGGTAGAAACCGGAGCAGCCCGGCTGCCGATGCGTAACGCGCTCCACCGTGTGGTGTCGCCATGGTCATGAGACGTCCCACATTCTCCGCCGCGCCGAACAGGTTGTATTGCACGGCAAAGCGTGAGATCAAGCCGCCCATCGAATGACCAACCAGTGCGACTTTCTTCAAATCGAGACCAGGCGCCTCTTCTCCATCCGAAAGGCGGCGGCAGGTGGGACAGGCAATCTGCTGGATCTTCAACGCCAGGAGCGCGGCGTAGTATGGGATGCCGGCAAGATCCTCTTTTGCAGGATATTTAACCGGGTACCCGCGCTCCCGCAGCTCGTCTGCCAGTATAGTCTTCAAGCCCCTGGAGAGCTGGAGGTGCTCCGAATTGTACTCATAATACCGGAAGATCCACAGTGATTTGTTCAGCGCCGCCTCCCGGACCCCCAGCGGGGATGTCTCGGCTGGCGCAGGCGGCTTCATCCCCAGGAAGCTCCGAAAGTCCGCCAGCTCTTCATCATTTGAAGCATCGTAATACCCGAAATCCTTGACGAGCCGCAGGACCAGCCCTTCGAAGTTCAGCTCTGTGCTGCGGAACTTGACCCAGCCATCCGGGTCGTTGTAGCGGCGGCCCGTGTTCCAGCCTACATAGGGATCGCGTTCATCGGCCGCACCGAAGTCACGGACCAGGTCGCCGGGACCCCCCCAACCATGGACGAAAATGATCGGAAAGAACTTTGGCATGGCATCCTCCTTGCGCGGTACTAGAACAGTGTTTCCTGTTTCGGCTGGTCCTCTTCGTCAGGACCTTTCCACCCATATTGTTTCATATCCACTTTATCTTTGACAAATACAACCCCTTCTTCCTCCAATAAGGTGCGCTGCCGCTCGGCTCCGGGGCGCTCACTGATCTTACCCTGCGAGTTGATGACACGCTGCCACGGGACGTCATCCGGGCAGGCAGCCATTGCGCCACCCACCCAGCGCGGGCTGAAGGCTTTGTAGCTGTCGAAATCCACACCTGCCGGTGGGGGGATCAGCAGCGCAATCTGCCCATACGAGGCGACCTTGCCGCGCGGGATCTTACGCACCAGGTTCCAGACCTGTTCATAATAGGCTTGCTGGTTGGGAGGGGAAGAGTAGCGCATGGTTATTTTCGGACGATGGACGGCAAATTCTGAATCATGTTCTTATGGTCCATTGTCTATCGTCTATTCGACAAAGGTTCCGCCCTGTGCCTGCTGTTCGATCAGCGCCCGGTTCGGGGTGAATTTCATCTCCACTTCGATCTGCTGAAAACAGCGATTTTCCCCGATCAATCCCTTGCGGACAAAGTAGACTGTCTTGTCGCCTTCGTAATCCAGGCTGAGGTCGTTGTCGAGGTCGACGCGCCCTTCAATGATCTCGCCGCAGCGGTTGCATTTCACTTGGAATACGTAGTAGCGTTTTTCCGGTTTGGCGCTGACGCCGCCGAAGAGTCTCTTGAGGAAGCCCATGATCACCTTCCTGTCATTGCGAGTGCTCCGCAGAAGCAATCTCCTGTTAGCGGAGTCGCTTCCAGCGGGGATTGCTTTGCCCTTCGAGTTCGCAATAACATCAACTTTTCAAAATCGATTCTATTCTATCCAATTCCTCGTCGCTAAAATTCAAGTTGTCCAACGCGGCAAGATTATCTTCGAGCTGTTTCATACTGCTCGCCCCAATGAGTGCCGAGGTGACTGCCGGTTTGCGCAGCACCCAGGCGATCGCCATCTGCGCCAGCGACTGGCCGCGTGCCTGTGCAAGCTCGTTCAGCTTCTGGACTTTCGGCAGGTTCGCCTCCACGTCTCCGGGGGTGAGCCAGACGCGCTCGGTCTTGCTGGCGCGCGCCCCTGATGGGATACCGCGCAGATAACGGTCGGTAAGCTGTCCCTGCGCAAGCGGCGAGAAGACGATGCAGCCAATCCCTTCGTCGAGAAGCACATCCAGCAAACCATCCTCGATCCAGCGGTCGAACATGCTATAGGACGGCTGGTGGATAAGACAGGGCGTACCCAGCCCCCGCAAGATTTGTGCAGCCCGGCGGGTCTGATCCGGGTTGTAGGAGGAGATGCCGACGTAGAGCGCCTTACCCTGCCGGACGGCAGAGTCGAGCGCGCCCATTGTCTCTTCGAGGGGTGTCTCAGGATCATGGCGGTGGCTATAGAAAATGTCCACATAGTCCAGCCCCATGCGCTTCAGGGATTGGTCCAGGCTGGCGAGCATATACTTACGAGAGCCCCACTCTCCATAGGGACCGGGCCACATATCATAGCCCGCCTTGGTGGAGATGATCAGCTCATCGCGATAGGGATGAAAATCCTGCCTGAACAGAGTGCCGAAGTTCTCTTCGGCCGAGCCAGGCGGCGGACCATAGTTGTTGGCGAGGTCGAAGTGCGTTACGCCCAGGTCGAAGGCGCGGCGGGCAATCTCCCGTCCATTCTCGAGCACATCGCGCCCGCCGAAGTTGTACCACCAGCCAAGCGAGATCTGTGGCAGCTTGAGTCCGCTGTTACCGGTGCGGATGTAGGGCATGGAGTCATAACGGGAATTGGAGGCGAGGTAGGGCATAGAGTTCCTTTATCTTTGTACCGGGGTGGCTGGGTGTCTTGAGCGGCAGCGAGGGGACTTTTGCCAGTAGGCATCCATTGCTCTGTCACGTTGTTTCCAGGTCAAACTGTACCAGCCGGTACTCTCTTGATATTGCGTTTAGCTGTAGGTCATCCAGTTTTCGAGGATTGATTCCAAACAACGGACCTGCAAATCCGGAGGCAATAATAACTTGCCGGAGCAGGAGCAGGCGGCGCGGAGAAGAGGAGATATCTTCAGCACAGGCAAAGCGTTTGCCCTCCGGTAGCCATAGCTCGACGCGCGGGTAGACAAGCATATTGCGATACCAGTCTGAGATGGAGCCAAAGCCAGCCGTGCAATAGATTGTACCCTCGACAATTGCATAATTGACCGGTGTGAGATATTCTCTGCCGCTCCTGCGCCCCCGGTGTTTGATGACCATGATGCAACCAAACCCGGCGGGCCAGATATTGATGGCTTTTCCGAGTCCAATTTTCCACAGGAAAACCATGAAAGGGTTCATGGCCCGGAACACTTTGCGCAACGTGTTCATCTGCTGTGGTGTGAATTTTGAGACGTCCATATTGCCTCGTGCACTGCGCTGCGTTGCGGGTACCAAAGGATAGTCGATTACTTCCACTCCCGGTTCTTTAAGATCTCCATCGCTTTGTAATTGGTCAGATCTAATTGCAATGGCGTGATAGAGATATATCCTGCTGTCAGTGCGCCGACATCGGTGCCTTCTTCGTTGACGCCGGTCGGTGCTTCGCCGCCGATCCAGTAGTAGGGACGGCCGCGCGGGTCCACGCGCCGGTCAAGGGCATCCCGATATACACGGAGACCCTGCCTTGTAACATGGATGCCTTTCATCGCCTCGACGCCGAGGTAGGGGATATTGACATTCAGGACAACCCCCTCAAGAAACCCGGCCTCGATCACGTTCTGGACCACCCGCCGGGCAACTTCGCCGGCAGGCCCGTAATCGGTCGGTTCGTTGACAGGCTTGTCCTGTGAAGCCAGCGAGAAGGCAATCCCCGGGACGCCGGCAATGACCGCTTCCATGGCGGCGGTCACCGTGCCTGAATAGGTCACGTCATGGCCGATGTTCGAGAAAGGATTGATGCCCGAGACAACCAGGTCTACTTTGTCTATATACCCGAGCAGAGGCAGGGCGACACAGTCGGACGGCGCGCCGTCTGACATAAAAGCGGTTGTCCCGTCTGCAAGGACGGTTTCCGTGACGCGGATCGGCCGCTCGAGGGTTTTGACGTGTCCCGATGCGGACCAGTTGCGATCGGGCGCGAAGACGGTTACCTCGCCGATCTGGCGCATCGCCTGAGCGAGGGCAAGCAATCCGGGAGCATGAACGCCGTCGTCGTTGGTGACAAGGATGTGCATTGTTCCATTCCAACCGCTGGTTGAGTCAGGTGAGCCTGGATTAAAACCAGCAAGAGTGAGTAAACAGGAATTTGGTGGTCTGGGCTGCCTGCGCTCAACCACTGTCTACTCGTGCGATTATAACCCGCCTGTATAATCTCTTTTATGTGCCGTCTTTCTTCACATCTCCTTGGTCTATTCTCTTATATCTGTCTTCTTTCCTGTACTCCCGCTAGTCCATCTCCATCCCAGAGCTTACTGTACGTCTACCGCTTCAACCCTGCGGCCCTGCTCGAATTTTCTGAAGACCTTCAGAGCGTAAGCGAAATTCCCTTCTCACTTCCACCGCATTGCAGCCTGTTCGACTTATTTTCACCAGCCGTCGGAGAATACCTGGCAATTGAATTGAGCTGTCCGAATGGACAAACGGTTCTGTTTTTCCATAGTGAGAGGCAGGCAGTTACCCAGCCGGTTCGAGACTCAGATAGCCATTTCCTGGCGTGGACACCCGATGGGCGTGCAGCTTATTTGAAGATCGATTCTCTGGGCAGCCCTCGGGTCGTCCATGCGTTTACAGAAGGTCGGAAGGAGGAGATCCCGATTTCTGAATTTACCTATGACCTTGCCGTGTCTACTCATCCGGAGGAATTTACGTTTACAGTTTCACCGGGACTGGGGCAAGGGAGTGAGCTGTATCTTGCCGAGCGCAAGGGACAAGCTTCGCAGCTCCTGTACGCTGACCCAGATCACTACATCTCGTTTGCCCGCTTCTCCCCCGATGGGACGCAGATTGCCTTCGTCAAGACTCCCGATACGCCGACTCCGTTCACGGTGGGGGCGCTATGGGTCATGGATCGCGATGGCTCGAATGCGCGAAAACTGTCGGATGCGGACGCAGGCCACGGATACGCGGCGAACTGGTCACCGGACGGCAGCCGGATCGCGTTGGTCATGCGCGAGAACCCGGAGGATGAACGCGCGGACCAAGCGGCGGATGCCCTGATCAGCAATATTTACGTTGTCCAGGTAGAGAGCGGAGCGCTGATACAGATTACGTTTCTGGAGGACGGCCGCGTCGAAACCCCGCTCTGGTCACCAGATGGGAACACTCTGGCGTTCAATACAGTCGTAAATGATAGAATGATAGTGTATACCGCGGACCTCGCAACAGGGGAGCTTCGATCCTTAACGACGGAGCCAACCTGTTGTCCCGCGTGGATGCGAAAGTAGAGGCGACACGGATTTGACGTGGCGCCCTCGAAAGTGAAGTTGCATGATTCAACGAATCATATTGATCGTGACCTTAACGTTATCGATTGCATCTTGTGCTCCGGCTGCGCCGCCAGCGACTCAGGCGCCGGTTGCTACTGAGTCACCGGTAACCGAAGAGCCAGCTACCGAGCCCCCTGCCTTCCAATCGCTGGAAGCGCCTACGGGCGAACCCCCGCTGATGAGCACATCCTCGCCTGTCCCCACGCGAATCGCGGAGACCCCAATGGACACGCCGCTGCCGACACTTGATCTGCCAACCGAGGTCGCTAACCCACCGGCGCGCATGGTCTGGGATGGGACGCCGACCTACCTCGGCGAGTCCACGCCTGGCCATTCCTTCCGCGTTACATACGACCCTGAGCTGTGGGCGCTGACGACCGATCAGTTCGGTTTCCCGGCGCTGGGACATCGTTCCATCCCACGCTGCGTGATCTCGGTCACTTCAGGGCGCGGGTTGCCTATCAATATGACCGTGGAGCATGAGCTCCTAAATACCGGGGACGTTACCTTTGATGTCGGTCGGGTCTACGAAAACGGCGCCCTGAAATTCGTGACATACACGGGCGGTAATCGGCTCATTGTGACCGGCTTCCAGGTGGATTTTGGAGAGCAAGCGGATCCGTGCCTTGAGGATGCGTTCACCGTCCTCTCCACGCTGACATCCGTTCCCGTCTCGCAGGCTACGCCCACACCCTGATGTAAAATCGGGAGGCAGGTTAAGACCTGCCAGATTTCAGTTCGTCACGCTCCACTTACCCGGGCGCTTCACAGAAGGTGTGACCTACAAAACATTGTGTCTCGCTCTCTAAAGCATATACTGACAGCAGTCGTTCTCTGCGGGTTCTTCTTCGGCGTGCGCGGCGCCTCGGCAGACCCTTCGTTCGCGCTGCAGGCGACTGTCACGCCGTTCCTGTATCCTCCCTATCCCGGCACGGCTTCACAGGAATCGATCTTCGATCATTCCACCCCCAATTACACCCAGGACAATATCGTTCTCGCATATACTGGCGATCAGGCGCGCCGCAACTGCCCTGTGCCAGCGCCTCCCGGAACGCCTCCACCGCAGGCGGGAGTGTGCAATGCAGGTGCCGGTGGCTACTGGTCCTACAGCCTCGGGGACTGGGTGTATTATGACGGCCACGACGGTGTGGATTACGGCATCTCATACCGGCCGGTGTACGCCGCCGCGGATGCAAACCAGGTCGTCTACGCCGGCTGGTGGGACCCGCAGAACCACAGGATCAACCTGGGCATCTACGTCCGTCTGCTCCACCCGAATGGCTACCAGACCTATTACGGGCACATGAGCTCGGTTGCTGTGCAGTCCTGTTCCACGCCGGGGTGCACCTTCGTGCCGCACGGCGAGGTGCTGGGAATCAGCGGCACGACGGGCAACTCGTCCGGTCCGCACTTACATCTTTTAGTCCGCAATCCTTCGAACAGGTCCGTGGATCCGTATGGCTGGAGGGGAGCGGGACCCGACCCGTGGACTCATAACCAGCGCGAATCACTGTGGGTGTCCAATCCGTCGCTAGCCTATTACGGCGCGCGGATTTATCCCTCCGGCCCGGCGCTGGACTATCCCCGTCCGCCGTCGACGGGTCTGATCGTGGATGACGGCTCGCCGGGCTTCAGCGAAGCTCCCCCGGAATGCTGGAACGATATCGCGGCTGGCGGCGTCCAGGGTGGTGTGATGCGCTTCCTGCGCGCCCGCACCACAACCCCATCTTGCACGGCGCAGTGGAATTTCCCGGGCGGCTCCAGCGCCGGCACGTATGCCATTTATGTGCGTATCCCTCCTATCCGTGCTACAACCGAAGGCGCGATCTATACCATTCGTCACGCGGGCGAATTCGACCAGGTGGTGGTCAACCAGGCAGTCTTCCCAAATATGCACTATGTGACAGACGGCTGGCTATATATTGGGAAATATGATTTCAGCGGCGCGGGAGATGAATATATCGAGCTGACCAACCGGACGCAGGATGAAGCCGCGACCGTGAACAACCTATTCGTCGGCGTTGATGCTGTCCGCTTTGTGCTGCAGGGCTCACCGACGCCGACCCCCAACGTAACCGTGACGCCTTCGCGGACGCCTACGATCACGCCGACGCCCACGGTTACGTTCACGCCCACACAAACCGCGACCCCCACCGTGACCCGCACCCCAACCCCGAGCCGGACTCCCACCGTCACCCGCACACCCACTGCCTCACGCACGGCGACCCTGACCTTTACCCCTTCACGCACCCGGACTCCGACCTTTACGGTCACCCCATCCCGGACCCGCACTCCCACGCGGACCATTACCGCCACTCACACCCGGTTCCCGACGCGCACGCCGACGATCACGCGGACGCCCACTGCCACGCGTACCTCTACCCTCACTCGAACCCCAACCCTGACGCGCACTCCCACGCGTACGCCTACCTCGACATTGACCGTCACACCGTCGCGGACCCGAACCCACACGCCGACAGCAACAATTACCCGGACCCCAACGGCAACGCGCACAGCTACATTTACGCGCACCCCGACACGGACCCGGACGCCGACCCCCACCCGGACACCGACACGAACGCCGACGGCAACTCGCACGCGAGTTCCAACTGCAACACCGCAGTACAGGCTGATCGATGTCTATTTTGTGAACCAGTTTCGCTATGAGAACAATCTGCCGCCGTTTGTCGTAACCGGCGATCGCTGGGCGCGTTCCAATATGCTGCCTCAGACGGCGCTCAATGAATATTTCAAAGGCCCCGGCTCGACCGAGAGATTCTCCTTCGGCTGGATCGCCCTCTACAACGGCTTCACCGGCTATACGCGGCTGGAGATCCAAGATGGCGTCGCTCACGTCTTCCTCACCGGGACATGCACGCCCGATGAGCGCGATTTCAATATTGCCGATCTATTGATCTTGAATCTCAAGCAATTCCCCGAGATTCAGTTTGTAAAGATTTACGACAATGGGACCACGCAGGATCCGGACGGCTTGAGCGACTCGATTCCCGCCTGTTTGCAGCCATAACACTAACCGTCAATTAACTTAACCACGGAGACACTCGAGCGCAAAGCCTTATTCTCTCCGCGTCTTCGCATCTCCGTGGTTCAAGGTGTGTATAGCGCATTAAAAAGTCGAGCGAGAGTCATTCCTTGTTCGACTTTTGATTCTTACACCACCGCGGCTTCCACAGACTGGATCGGCGGCAGGAAATCTGCCATGAGCTGCCAGCTATCGCCTGAATCGCGGCTGTAGAACAACTGCCCCGTGTGCGTGCCTACATAGATTCCCGCATCCTCAAAGGTATCGGTCGCCATCGCTTCGCGCAGCACTACAAGGTGGGCTTTCTCAGGCAAGCCTTTCGTCAACCGCTCCCAGGACTCGCCCATGTCGCGGCTGCGCCAGACCGAGAACTTGCCGTCCACGCTCATGCGGAACTCGTCGCTTTCCTCCAGCGCCACGTAGACGGTGCGCGGGTCCGTGGGATGGACGGCGACCGGGAAGCCAAAGCGGGAGGGCAGCTTGCCATCGCCGATGTCGATCCAGTCTTCGCCGGCGTTGTCGCTGCGGTAGACGCCGCAATGGTTCTGCTGGTAGATCAAATGGGGAGTGGAAGGATGCATCGCCATCTTGTGTACGCACTGCCCGAACTCGGGGAACCGGTCTGGCATGAAATCGGCGCGCACATTCTTGTTGTAGGGCGCCCACGTCTGCCCGCCATCGTCGCTGCGGTAGCAGCCTGCCGCCGAGACGGCGATATACATGCGCTGCGGGTTCGTAGGATCCAGCAGGATTGTGTGCAGCGTCAGGCCCCCGGCTCCGGGGTTCCACTGTCCGCGCTGGGGGTGATCGTACAGGCTCTCGTTGAGCTCCCAGGTCTCGCCGCGGTCCTTGGAAACGAATAGCGAAGCAGGCTGCGCGCCGGCATACAACACGTTCGGCTCGCTCTCGCGCCCGGGCTTGATGTTCCAGACCTTGATCATCTTCTCGGGCTGCTCCTGGATGCTTTGTCCGCCCTCCGAGCGGAAGGCTTCCTCCACGGTGCTGGCAGGGCGGCCGGACCGCGAGGCGCGAGACAGGACCGGCACCTGCTTTGCTTGAGTCCAGGTCCTGCCGAGATCGTCCGAGTAATGGGTGGTGGGACCGTAGACGAAGTGACTGGTTGCGGCATGCAGGCGCTGGTCACGCGGGTCCATTTGTATATGCATCACGTTCCAGCTTTTGAAATGAATGTCACTGACGTTCCACTTTTTGCGTTTCTCATTGCTTTCAAAGATAAAGCCACCCTTTTGCGTTCCAACGAAGACCAGTACCTTCTTGCTCATGCGTCGCTCCTCTCAGCTGAAACAGAATAAATGTTCTAATCATTCTATCATAAACGCCGTGGGCTTTTCATTAAAAAATATAGGTGATATGCCCTATTGCAGCAAACCCAACCGCCGGGTACGATTCGATTGACAAGGAGGAAAGGATGAGAAATCGTTTTTGGATCGGCGTTGTTGTCGTGCTTATTGGCGCCTCGTCCTGCAACCTGGCAGCCTCCCAGCCGACAGCAACGCCCGCCTCCACACCTTCAGCCGTGCTCGATACGCCGACATCGAGCAGCTCTACTCTCACGCCGGTTCCCATCGAAACCCTGATCAGCGTGGTCCTTCCCACGGATGCACCTACCGCTACTTCGAGCGTCTTTCTTGCCTCGCCGAAAGACCAGCCGGTCAACTGTCGCTTCGGTCCTGCCACCTCGTATGCGATCACCGGCGCATTGCTCGTCGGGAAGCAGGCAGAGATCATCGGGAGAAGTGCGGATTCCACCTGGTGGTATGTCCGGAATCCCAGCGATCCCTCCACTTCCTGCTGGCTCTCGGCGGAATTTGTCATCACCGTGGGAGATGTCCAGTCCCTTCCTGTGATCAATCCACTGGAGAATACGGTGACCGGGATTCAAGTCCGCGTGGATCCCGCTGTCATCAACGTCCCTTGTGACGCACTTCCGCAGGTAGTGACGATCAGCGCGCAGATCACCACCAGTGGTCCCGTGGTCGTCGTCTGGCGCTGGGCGTCGAGTGACGGCACCGTCTCCGCCGACAAGCAGGTCATGTTCGAAGCCGGCGGCACAAAGACGGTGCAGGACTATTATCAGGTGAGCGCCATCAAAGATTACACTGTACAGGTGCAGACAACGCTGCCGAACATTGTCACCGGAGAGGCAACCCTGAGACTGGTCTGCACGCCCTGAAGCCGTCTCGTGATTCCGTACTATAATACAAAAGTCCCGGCGCTTTTCGGGACGCTATCACACCCGAGGAGAATGCTACATCATGAAACGCGCCGTCAGCATCAGCATAGGCTCTTCCAGGCGTAATAAAGCAGTCGAAGTGACGCTGCTCGGCGAAAAAGTCAGCATCGAACGGATCGGGACGGACGGCGATATGGAAGCCGCGGCGCTCAAGTTCAAGGAGCTGGATGGCAAGGTGGATGCCTTCGGCGTGGGCGGGGCAGACCTGGGGGCAATCATTGATGGAAAATGGTACACCCTGCATTCTGTGACCCCCATGGTCCGCTTTGTCGAGAAAACCCCGCTCGTAGACGGCGGTGGGCTCAAGAACACGCTGGAAAATAAAGTCCCTGCATTTCTGGACCAGAGTATTGGCGATTACATCAATGGGCGCGGGCGTAAAGTGCTGGTGACACTCGGCGCAGATCGCTGGGGACTTGCCAGGGCATTTGCGGATGCTGGTTATGAGACGATCTACGGGGATCTGATGTTTGGATTGGACATTCCGATCGCTCTCCATAAGCTCAGTCATCTAAAGACGTTCGCAAAGGTCTTGATGCCGGTTGTCAGCCGCCTGCCCTTTGCATGGATCTATCCGACAGGTGAAAAACAGGAGAAGCGCACGCCCAAATGGGGAAAATACTATGACTGGGCGACCGTCATTGCAGGCGACTGCCATTACATTAAACGCTTCATGCCTGATGACCTCACGGGCAAAGTGATTGTCACGAACACGACCACACCCGACGATGTGGAAGCCTTCCGCCGCGCTGGAGTAAAATACCTCGTCACGACAACCCCCGTCCTGGACGGACGCTCTTTTGGCACCAACATGATGGAAGCGGCCCTGGTGGCTGTCTCCGGGCAGGGCCGCCCGCTGACCTGGCCCGAATTGAACGAAATGCTCGATGAGCTTGGCTTCGAGCCCCAGCTACAGGAGCTGAATTAGCCCCGAGCCACAGAGAAAACGAAAACTCTTAGTCTCTGTGTCCCTGTGGCAATAAGGAGAATGTATGGACGCGATCGTAACCGCCGGTGGAATCCCGCGACCCGAAGACCCGCTGTATACGTATTCGCATGGTGATTCCAAAGCTCTCATTGACGTTGCCGGAAAGCCCATGGTTCAGTGGGTGCTGGATGCGCTGGGCGGCTCGAAGCGCGTGAGCAACGTGATTGTCGTCGGGCTTTCCCCGAAGAGCGGGGTCACCTGCAAGAAGCCGCTCTATTTTGTCTCCAACCAGGGACGCATGCTGGCTAACATTGTGACCGGGATCAACAAGGCGCTCGATATCAACAAGAGGACCAAGTATGTCCTGGTGGTTTCTTCGGATATCCCGACTGTCAGGCCCGAGATGGTGGACTGGCTCGTAGACACTTGCATGGAGACCAAGGATGACCTGTATTACGGCGTCTGCCCGCGTGATGTAATGGAAGCCCGCTTTCCCGATTCAAAGCGCACCTACACTCACTTGAAAGATATGGATGTCTGCGGCGCAGACATGAATATCACGCACGTCCGTATGGCAACCGAACACCTGGATCTGTGGGAATCGCTGATTGGCTCACGCAAGAGTCCCTTGCGCCAGGCGAGCCTTATCGGGTGGGGTACATTGTTTGCCCTGTTCACCAGACGCCTGACGCTCGAGGATGCTGTCCGGCGGGCCCGCGAGCGCATCGGCGTCAATGCGCGTGCCATCGTCTGGCCGCATGCCGAGCCCTGCATGGACGTGGACAAGCCCAGCCAGCTCGAGCTGCTCCGGGCGGACCTGGCAAAGCAGGTCGTCGAGGCGGAGCGTCCGAAGCGCGCTCCGAAGAAGGCAGCAGCCAGGACTGTCAAACCGAGAGCCGCCACGAAAGCCGCGAAGCCGAAAAAGACGACCAGCACTTCGAAAAAGGCTGCTACGTTCAGAACCACCCGATCGAAGGTCAGTGCAGAGGAATAAATGTGAACTCGATACTCGAGCTCGACGCCCGTATCTCCAATCAAATGCGCGTGGCTGAAAAGCCAGGCGCATTGCGCGCTATTGCAGTGTTCTTTGCCCACTCGGGGGATTCATGGTTCTGGGCTCTCGGCTTGATCGTGCTCTGGATCGCCGGGGATTCCTTCTGGAAGGAGTGGTCTGCAGTCCAGTTTGGGAGCATCAGCCTGCTCGCGATCATAGTGCTGTTGATCAAGTTCCGTATCCGCAGGCAGCGCCCGGTGGGTGAGTGGGGGCGGATCTACCGCAATACCGATCCGCATTCCTTTCCATCCGGACATGCGGCGCGCGCCTTCCTGATCGCCACCATCGCCGCCGGGCTGGGACCCGCCTGGCTGGCAACCCTCCTGTGGATCTGGGCGCCATTAGTCGCGCTGGCGCGCGTCGCAATGGGTGTACATTATCTATCGGATGTGGTTGCCGGGGCCCTGCTTGGCATCCTGGTCGCGCTGATCGGTTTGCAGGTCTATCTCCCTCTCTTCGACTGGCTGATCCATCCGACGGGCCTTCGACTCTGGTGAGAGTCGGAAATTAAAAATCCCCTGACGGGGATTTTTCGAAGCCGTAGATCCTTCAGAACATGTTCCTGTTCAACTCCCACTGTGCGTCTTGACAGCCTCCAGATGCTCCTCAATGTGAGCCAGGCTTTTTTCCACCCAGCTCTGCAGCGTAAGCCCACCTCCCAGCATTGTATGGCGCGAGACCCGGGACCAGGCTTCGTCGGGCAGCGCTCGCAGCAGTTCGACCAAAGCCTCCATGCTTGCCACGAGTCCGTCCAGGACCTCGCTTAATGGTTCGTCCTCCCGGTAGTGTTCCGCCATGTGGGCATCGCCGTCGAAGCTCGGAAATTCAGGGTTCTCTTCCAGAGCTGTCCGGCGCACCCGCAGACCGTATACCAGCCGATCGACATCGCGGGTGTGGACGGCGAGTTGGTGCACATTCCAGCCATTCTCGTCCAGGGGGAGATATGGATCGGTGACTGCCAGACATGCCGCCCGAAAAGCTCTGGCTGCATCTTCCAGCCTTGTGATCAGGTTTACACGATATTCTCTTAACTCTTTCATCGCTTCTCCCTTGCAAATTATTCTTCGCCGCCCTTACAGGAACAGGCGCTACCCCTCGACCGATCCTTCGCAGAGCGGCACTCGATCGCGATTTTCATACCCGTTCAAGGGTAATCCCAGATAGGGAGACGGATCGAGTGTGTTGGCGATCTCGAGCTCATTCTTGAACTTTCCGGTCCCGTCATCTTCCACTATGGAAAAGTGCAGATGCACGCCGACCGGATTGGTCGGATCGCCGGAATAATCTCCCTGGTAGCCCAGGAAAGTACCCGCTTCGATGTGTTTCTCGGAGACGCCCGCCGGGAATTCTTCGGCAATGAACGAGTTTCCGAACTGGTCTGCCATATGAGTGTAATACAGCCATATCTGCCGGCCCGGCTGGAGTGGATCGCTCGGCACCCGTACGATCACCGCGGACTTCCACTCGGGCAGGCGCGTCAGATAACCAGAGTACGCGGCCACTACGGGCGTAATGCCTGCCTCCGTCCCGGCGAACACATCGATGCCCTGATGGGTGTGACGCGGCCCGAACGAATCGCCCCACAGGAAGCCGGCAAAGCCGTCGGTGGGGAACAGGAAGGGCGCCTCGCCGCAGCGGGAGCCGGCTGCCAGCTTCCACTGCGGGTATGCCTCCGGATTGCGGATCCACTGGCGGAATTTATTCAAGCGTTCAAGGTTGGGTCTGTACATCAAGTAAGCTGTGATCCCCGCCGTGACCACGGCAGTCAGGAGGACCAGTGAAATCATGATGGCGCGTCTGGACATGGAACAGGATTATACCGTTACCTTCTGTAGCAGTATGGATATTCCGTTCAAGCCGACCATACTCGCAGCACTCTTGTTTTTCGGCAGCATGATCAGGCATTTTCAATGAAAAAGGTTACAAGTACTTGTATTTTGAAGTGAATTAATATATTATTAATAGTGCGATTAGTCTCATTCAAGTAAGGATTTCGAAAAGGCGAACCCATCGTGAGGTGGGGGCGCAAAGTCATGGATCTGCCAGCCTGATGCGTACAGGCAGACAGACCGCCAGACCGCTGGCTTTTTTTCGTTTCACGGTTTAGAAAGGAGGTTTATGCAGAGATTAGCAACGTAGTTTTGTCCCAGTATTGCACAGCATATTCTTGAAGAGGAGACAAGATCATGTATCGAAAAGTGTTTGTCGTACTTTCGTTCGTATTAATACTCGCTGTCGCATTCTCTGCTGTATCACCTGTGGCGGCAAAGCCTGATCACAAGTTCAAAGGTGGTGGGCCAGTTCAGGAAAGTCCTAATGGTATCTATATCGTTCAGATGATTAATGATCCGGTGGTTGCGTATGAGGGGGATGTTCCGGGGTTCGCCGCAACCAAGCCCGCAAAAGGTCAAAAGATAAATCCAAATAGTAATGATGTAAAGAAATATGCTGGATATTTGAGGGGCCGGCATGATGAAGCTCTGAGAGGCGTCGGCGGTCAAAAGCTTTATGACTACGTGTACAGCTTCAATGGTTTTGCCGCCAAGATGAGCCTGGAGCAGGCTAACAAACTGGCTCTTGCCAACGGTGTCGTGCTCGTCAGCCCTGATGAAGCACTGACCCTGGATACATCGTCCACACCGGCTTTCCTGGGATTGAGCTCACCGGGCGGCTTGTGGGACCAGCTCGGTGGCATTGGAAGCGCTGGTGAAGGGGTCATCATTGGTATCGTTGACGGCGGCGTGTGGCCTGAAAGCCTGAGTTTTGCTGATCGAGTTGACAATAATGGTGTTCCTAGCTTTGCCCCGAGTGCCAGACGTGCTTACCAGCAGATTCCGGGCTGGCACGGCAGGTGCGTACCCGGTGAGCAGTTCAACGCCTCCATGTGTAATCAGAAGCTGATTGGCGCGCAATACTACAATGCCGCCTGGGGTGGCAATGCTGGTATCGATGCCCAGCTTCCGCACGAATACAACTCGCCTCGCGATTTTGGCGGTCATGGTACACATACTTCCTCCACGGCTGGGGGCAACTATGGCGTGCCCGCCACGGGTGCGGCTGCCGTATTTGGATCGACCAGCGGTATTGCGCCCCGCGCACGGATTGCTTCTTACAAGGTCTGTTGGCAGACCCCGGCTGGGGGCTCATGCTTCAGCTCCGATAGCGTAGCAGCCATCGATCAGGCTGTCGCCGACGGTGTAGATGTAATCAACTTCTCGATCAGCGGTAGCCGTACGAACTTCCTTGATCCGGTGGAGGTTGCCTTCCTGTTTGCTGCAGACGCGGGTGTTTTTGTGGCTGCCTCAGCCGGAAACAGTGGCCCAGCAGTTTCTACCGTGGCACACCCCGGTCCCTGGCTCACCACGGTTGCTGCGGGCACGCATAACCGTGATGGACAAGGCTCGGTGACGCTAGGCAACGGTGCGACATACAACGGTGCCTCTGTCGCTACGCCGGTGTCTGCGCCGCTGATTGATTCTACGGCCGCCGGTGTGTCGGGTGCAGATCCCAACCAACTGGCATTGTGCTATGGTGCCGCGGACGGTGCCGTGGTTTTGGATCCCGCCAAAGTCGCAGGGAAAATCGTTGTCTGCGATCGCGGTGTGACTGCTCGTGTGAACAAGAGTCTCGCGGTTCAGCAGGCGGGCGGTGTCGGTATGATCCTGGTCAATACGTCACCGAATTCCATCAATGCCGATTTACATTTTGTTTCCACTGTTCACCTTGACTCCCCGCATCGTCCAGCGATTAAGGCATATGCTGCTACCGCAGGAGCCACGGCAACAATTAATCAATCGACTGTAGTTACCAATGCCGCAGCCCCATTCACGGCTGCCTTCTCGTCACGCGGTCCATTGCTGGCTGGCAATGGAGACTTGCTCAAGCCCGATGTGATCGCTCCGGGGCAGGATGTGTTGGCTTCAGTTGCGCCTCCCGGAAATTTTGGGCGTGATTTCGATCTCTACAGCGGTACTTCGATGTCCAGCCCGCACGTTGCCGGTCTGGCAGCCTTACTGAAGCATCTACGCCCCGATTGGTCACCTATGGCGATCAAGTCTGCTTTGATGACCTCGGCATATGACGTCCTGGATGGTTCGAATACCAACCCAACTGTGATTTTTCGTCAGGGTGCCGGGCACGTCCAGCCCAACAGCGCCGCAGATCCCGGGCTGGTGTATGACCACAGTTTTCTGGACTGGCTGGCTTTCCTGTGTGGAACAACCACAGGTGTAAATCCTGCAACCTGTACGACTCTTTCCGGATTAGGCTACTCTTCTGATCCAAGTAACCTGAACGTAGCCTCTATCGCTCTCGGCGATCTGGCTGGACAACAGACCGTCACTCGTAAGGTGACTAATGTGGGCAGCGGCGCTGCCACCTATACAGCATCTGTCACCGGGTTATCAGGAGTTAATGTCAGTGTGAGTCCGTCCTCACTGACGCTCAGTCCCGGTCAGACTGGAACCTTTACAGTCACCTTCATCACGGCGGGCGCCACACTGAATAGCTATGTGGGCGGTTATCTCACATGGAGCGACGGTTCACACAACGTGCGCATTCCAATGGTCGTTCGTCCTGTAGTCCTGGCAGCTCCAGTACAGGTATCGAGCAACGGGGATCCAATCAACTACAACGTCACCTTCGGTTATACAGGACCCTTCACGGCGACTGCACGGGGTCTCATTCCGGCATCAGTAACTCCCGGTACTGTGAACCAGGATCCCGACCAGACCTTTGCGCAAAACGATCCTACCGGCACGGTTGCCATTCCGGTTACTATCCCGGCTGGCAGCACCTACGTCCGCTTCTCGCTGTTTGATGCGGATGTAAGCACCGGTACAGATCTCGACCTGTATGTTTATCAGGGAAGCACCCTGGTTGGTGCAAGCACGAGCGGCACCTCTGCCGAAGAGGTAAACTTCACATTTGCTAACCCAACTGGAGCCCCGATTGCTCTCACTGCCTATGTCCATGGCTGGGGCGTGGCAGGCGGTACATCGCCCTTCAAGCTGCACTTCTGGGCGCTTGGCACGGCGAATGCAGGCAACATGACGGTAACCGCGCCTGCCACTGCAACCCAGGGCAGTACGGGTACCATCAACCTGACCTTCAGCGGTTTGGCTCCGGCGACCCGTTACCTGGGTAGTGTGGTCTATGCCGGCGCGGCTGGCATGCCCAGTCCGACCATCGTCCGTGTTGATACACCGTAACAATCGCTTTGATTGAGTAAGAGAAGCAGGCTGCGCATTACTGCCAGCCTGCTTTGTTTATGAATGAGTAGTGATGTTCTTACACGTCCGGAGGATCACCCGGAAGGGGAGGCAGCGGATTTTCACAGTAGATCACATACGTCTCCCTGTTGGCGTGATACTCATATTCCCGGTCTCCAACCCCGAGCCGGATCAAGTAGCCGGGCGTAAGCACCTGCGCGTATCCGATTCCTTCCTGCGGGCAGCCTAGGCTGGCATCCGGCCAGGTAACAGTAATCGCTTCGACAATTACAATATCATCGCCCAAGATGCCTAACCGTCCGGCAAGATCGGCTTCTGCTGTTTCGATCAAGCTTTGCAGACCAGGGGCAAGAGGTGTATCCTGCGATGGTGTCATTTGAGGGTCTCCTTCGATAGGTAGCGCGGGAACGGGGGTAGGCGTGTACAGCGGAGGAGCGTCTCCGGGACTTGTGGCAATCGGCTGGCAGCCGGCGCTCAGCAAACTGACGACACATAGGATGAAACCGATATAGACTGGCAAAAGGCACCTCCTCAGGCTCGATCGCAGAAACGATATTCTACTCTAAGAAGTTCCGCTGGCAGGGGCCGTGGTACTCTACAACAACCAGCCCGGCAGTGTGACTCCCACGGTGGCTCCGGTCGCTCCTCTTACTACTCCAATCACTATCCCTGTCGTGATGATCAGCCAGGCCGATGGAAATCTCATTGACACTCGTCTGGCTTCGGGCCCGGTCACGCTAACGTGGACAAATCAGACAGTCGAGACGCCTGTCGCCACAGCCGGGCTGATCTCGTCCTTCAGCTCCTATGGACTCGCGCCAGACCTATCCTTGAAGCCTGATATCGGCGCGCCCGGTGGAAACATCTGGTCGACCTACCCGCTGGAAAAAGGTGGGTATGCCAATGTGAGTGGTACGTCCATGGCTTCGCCTCACGTAGCAGGAGCGGTTGCGCTTCTCCTCCAGGCCCGGCCTAGCTTGAAAGCGAACGAGGTCCGCGATATTCTTCAGAATAGCGCCGATCCGATGAACTGGTGGGGCAATCCCGCGCTGGGCTTTCTGGATAACGTGCATCGCCAGGGCGCTGGTATGTTGGATATCGATGATAGCATCCTTTCGAAGACCACCATCACCCCGGGAAAAATCGCGACAGGAGAAGGCCAGTCTGGTCCGTTCGTGCAGCAGCTGCGGGTCAAGAACTCTGGCTCGTCCAGCGTGACATACAACCTCTCCTACGTTAATGCGCTTTCCACGAGCGGCGTGATCACACCGGGCTTCACTACCTCCAGTGCTACCGTAGCTTTTAGCGCCGGGAGCGTGACCGTCGCCGCGGGCAAAACTGCCACCGTGACCGCTACGATCAATCCCGCGACCGGTCCTCTGAACGGGCAGTACGGCGGTTACATCGTCTTCACGCCGCAGGGTGGCGGGCAGACCTATCGCGTGCCATTCGCCGGTTTCGTGGGCGATTACCAGGGCATTCAGGTATTGACTCCCACGGCGAACAACTTCCCACGCCTTGGCTGGACACCCGATGGCGTCAACTTCGGGTTTGCAGCCGCCGGTGATACATTCACACTCCAGGGCTTCGACGTGCCCTATATCCTGATCCACTTCGATCATCAAGTGCAGGTCTTCCAGATCCGTATTTACAATGCAAACGGCTCACCTGTGGACCCGGATCATAATTTTGCGCTTCAGGAAGAATACGTGGGGCGCAATTCTACGACAACCGGATTTTTTGCCTATGCCTGGGATGGGACTCGCCTTTATAACCGTGGAAACGACAAGGTGAAGATTGTCCCGGATGGTTCGTATTACCTCGTGGTGGAGGCTCTGAAAGCGAACGGCACACCGGGCAACCCGGCTCACTGGGAAACCTGGACTTCGCCAACCTTCAACATAGACCGCCCATAGTCAACGCAGCCCACTTCTAACACAAAAGGCTGGCAGACTTACTGCCAGCCTTTTCGCGCTTACCAGTCTCGTCAAAATAATTGGCCTATCTGAAAAGTAATGCAAATTCGCAGGGAAGCAAAAGCCGAGATCGAAGGAACAGCGAAGGGTCAGCGAAGCTACTCCCTGTCCGGAATACGGGCAGGATA
>DATHTH010000257.1:0-5180 GCA_035463495.1 Anaerolineales bacterium
GCCGGACCGGCGACAAAGGTCTCGAAGCAGCCGCGTTTTCCACATCCGCACAATTCACCGTTGATCTCGTCCCAGGTGGTGTGCCCAAAGTTGCCCGCGTAGCCATGCGACCCGCCGTAAAGTTTTCCATCCAGATAAAGATATCCGCCATACCCCGTGCCAACTGTTGCCCAGGCAGTGTGCTTCACGCCACGCGCGACGCCCCACAACACCTCGGCGAGCAGCGCCATCCGCACATCGGTCGCGGCAAAGACGGGTACACCGCAGGTTTTTTGCACCATCTCCCCGAAGGGCAGGTAACGCCAGTGCAGGTTCGGCACCAGCACCGCCAGACCCGTCTCCAGGTCGATATTCCCACACAGACTCAGCCCGATCCCACGGAAGCGGCCGGGTAGGCGCCGCGCCTGTTCCACATGGGGCTGCATCAGCGCCAGGAGACCGTCCGGGTCGGCCGCACCCTCGGCATTGAACGGGACGTAATGTTTCTCCAACGGGGTGAGCAGGCGGCCGCAATTGTCGACGAGAGCGAAGGCAACCTTCGTACCGCCAATATCCACTGCCAAGGCGAAATCCTGGGTACTAGCCTGCTGTGCTTCCATGTGGAGAATAGATCCTGTTTGCCTAGTCGCGGCGCCTCGGGTTCGGGACTTCCACGGCTTTTCCATCCTGCTCGATGATGATGTTTTTAAAACCGCGCGCTTCGATCAGATCATACTCGTGCCCGGCGGCAACATGAAAAGATGCTACAAAGACCAATGTGGTTCTGCCAGTATTGATCACCCGATGTGCATACTGTGGCGGGATATGAGTGATCGTCCCGGCCTTCCAGGGCACCGCGTGGTAATCGCCATCCCGGCTTTCCATCTGCAGAAATCCCTCGCCTTGCACACAGTAGTAGATCTCCGGCTGATCATCGCGGGCATGGAAGTGGCCTTTGGTCATGTGGTATTCGTTGCCCACTTTGCCGGGCAGGATAGCTGTCGTGCCGAGTGCCATATCCGATTTGCTGGTGATGAAAGGATAATAGCGGATCTCGTACACGAGCTTGTCGCCCGTGCTGATAATCTGTTGCACAGTTTGCTGGTCCGAAAACATCATGGCCAGGTCGCCTACGTTGCGCGCTACTTTTTCGAGGCAGGGGACGAATTCACCGGTGGTGGTGTCGATCTGGACAGTCACGGGCAGGTCATGGATGACCGATTCTTTCATAGCGTTCTCCAATTGTATATCACTTGAATGGTGAGCGCGGTTGTCATCAACCACGCCTGATCTCTTCAACGATCTGAACCGAGGTTTCAGTGTAAATCCGCTCTACATCGCTCAACCGGCATTCTGCTGTTCCCTCGGTCAGCACCACTGCCGCCCCTGCCGCTACTGCCCAGCGCAGGGCCGCTTCCCAGGGCTCACCTAGCGAAAGCCGGTAGGTCAGGGCAGAGGAAACTGCATCTCCGGAACCAGCAGCGTTAACCTCTTTCTGCTGCGGCGCGCTAGCAAGATAAGTTGCCTGGGGCGTAAAGGCCAGCAGGCCTTTTCTCCCGCAAGTCAGCACGAAGTTATGGAGATGGAAGCGCTGCATCACTTCGCGGACAGCACCGAGCCATCCCACCATGCTGATGGGATGAGTCTGGAACGTATGGCTAAATTCCTCTTGGTTCATCTTGACAATTTCAGGTGTGGCAACGAGTGCTGCCAGGCTGAGCTGTCCGGCGCAGTCGATCAATACCTGTACCTGGTTCTGGTGCAGCAGAGAGATAATTTCGCGGTAGAGCGAAACTGGCGCCCCACCCGGGAGTGTTCCGCCGATGATCACCCAGCTTGCCTGCCGCGCGTGGTGACAGACAACTTGCTTGAAGGCCTCGCAGTCCTGCGCATTGACCGTATATCCAGACGTGGTAATGTGGCTGTGGTGATTGAAATCGGTCTCCACAATGACATTGGCAACCCGCGTCTCACCCGGCACCCAGATGAATTCCACCGGAACATCTCGCTCTTTCAACAGATCCGCTAGCGTCTGCCCGTTGCGTCCGGCAGCAAACGAGACGGCTCGCACCGGCGCGCCCAGGGTTCGCAGCACCAGCGCCGAATCCAGTCCTTTACCGCCCACGCTCGTCACCACGCGAGCAGGACGCATGGTCTCGCCCGAGCGAAAGCGGTCAATAAACAGAATGTTGTCAAGAGCAGCGTTGGCGTTGATGCAGAGGATCATCGGAGCTCTCCAACTATGCGAGCAGAGTTGTGCGCGCCAGGAGACAGTAGGCGTTTGTATTCACACGTTCCACTGCATCCAACGTGAGGTGGAACTCTTTCCCGGCGCAGATGATGCCATGATGCGGGATGAGGACGACTGCCGCCTGTTTAAGCATCTTCGCCTCCTGGCCTTTCATGGCTTCGAGCACATGCTCGGCCAGATCGCGCGTGTGGGCAGGCGCTGCCTTGGTCAGCCCGATCACTCCGAATTTTTGTGTGGCTTCCAGCACAGGCTCCATCGGCAGGCACTGCGCCGCAAACGGCATCACGTGGAACGGGTGAGCATGAATGACCGCCTGGACGGCGGGGAAATGGCGGTAGATATAGAGGTGTGACCAGCCCTCACGCGAGAAATTCGGCTGCTGGGCGATCTCATCATCTTCCCAGCGCCCAGTGACCAAGTCTTCTGGGGATAAGTCCCAGTGAAACCGGGAACCGGCGTAGCGTGGGCTCATGTACACGAGTTCCCCCACTCGCGCGCTCAGGTTGCCGCCCGCCATGTCGGTCAGGCGTTTTTCAAACAAAATCCGCCCCGCCTCGCATATCTGTTCAGGTATTGTTTTCATCTATTTACCTTTCCATTCCTCCGCATTATGATGAGTTGTCCCAAAATAAAAGTGCCGGTAATTACATTATCTATTGTAGTGATTTGGTTGACATCTGTCAATAGAATATGACATAATATTTGTCATATGTGATTGACATTTGGTAGAATCTCGCTATAATAATATTTGTAAAGGCTCATTATTTACTCCAAGAGGATCACTTCAACACTATGACAACGCCCGCAACCCGCTTACTGGACGTGATCCACCGTCCTGCCCCCAACACCATCCAATTGAAAGGTCTCATCGGCCAGCGCTTCCACGCCAGCCGACTCAACCGCTTACATAACCAGGAAGAGGATCACCTCCTCTGGCCGTTCCAAAGGCACTGCCCCGTTGGCTATTACCCGCCGGACAAGCAGCCATACCCAGGCATCCGCGGCGACTGGCAGGGTGAGTTCATGGGCACCTACCTGGATGCTGCCAGTATCTCTGCCTGGAACGCGGCGGACGAGGATCTGCGCGAGAAGATCGATAGCATGGTTTCCGAATGGCTGGCCACGCAGGATGCCGATGGATACCTTGGTACCTACGATGAAGCTGACCGCTGGAAGTCATGGGACGTCTGGGTGCAGGCGCACAACCTGATCGGGCTGGAGAGCTATTATCGCTACACCGGCCGCAAGGATATCCTGGATGCCGCCCTGCGCATCGGTTACCGGGTACTGCAAGATTTTGGTGCCGGGAAGCGCACCCTGCGCGACACCGGCCCGCATGTAGGCATGGCTTCTTCTGCGATTCTTGAACCGATGATCTGGCTATATTGGATGAGTGGGGACAGTGCGTTCCTCGCTTTCGGCGTCTGGCTGGTGGAGGAGGATTGGGAAGGCGAAGGTGGTCCCCAGATTCTGAGCGCTATCCTCGCAGGCAGGGGCGTGGCGGGCGTGGGCAATTCCAAGGGCATCGAGATGCTGCTGGACTTCGCTGGTCTGATGGAACTCTATCGCGCAACAGGGGAAGAGAAATACCTGCGCACGATTCTGCTTGCCTGGGAGGACATTGCCGCCCATCATCTTTACATCACCGGCTCCGCGTCGACCGGCGAGTACTTCCCCAAAGATTTCGCCCTGCCCAACCAGGGCATCTACCGGATCGGTGAAACCTGCGTCAGCATGGGCTGGATGTACCTCAACTTTTCGCTCGCCAGGCTGACCGGCGATGCCCGCTACTTCGATATGGCCGAGCAGACACTCTACAACCACCTGCTAGGGGCGCAGTCACCGGATGGGCGAAGCTGGGCCTATTACCTGGGGCTGACAGACAGCAAGCGTTATCGCTGGCACACAGATCCTGAATGTTGCCCGACCAAGGGGGCGCGCGGCATTGCGCAAACACTGGGACATGTCTTTGGACTGTTTGAAGATGGTATCAGTGTGAACTTTTACGATGCGGCCCAAGCTGTCTTGCCGCTGCCTTCTGGTAGAACGGTAGAGCTGTCGGTGGAAACGGCATATCCATATGAGGGGCGTGTTCAGATATGCATGAACCTCAGCACCCCTGAACCGTTCGTCTTACGTCTGCGGCTGCCTGGCTGGTGCCGCAATTACACCTTGGCATTGAACGACAGCGCGCTCGCCCTCCAACCGGATGAGAATGGCTACCTTGTTCTGAGCCGCGAGTGGGCCGATGGCGATCAGATTCTCTTTGAGATGGACATGCCGGTGAACATAGTGATAGACAGCATCGGCAATGCGGGCCGCGTAGCGCTCACCCGCGGACCGGTGGTCTTTGCGGCCGACGCCAGCTATCTGCCCGCTGCTGTTTTGCTTGACGATGTGGTTCTCTCTCTGCAAAGTACAAATCCTACACACGACATCCGCGTGGTGAAAGCGCAAGACACCGAGGGCAACGAAACTGTCCACCTCGTGGCGCGGCGCTCAGTTGTTCGCCCGCAAACGGGGGAAGGTTTCTGGCGTGAGAAAGAACGCTATAACAACTTGGTCTCCAGCATGCGGGAAGAGACGGTCGAGGAGCTGGTGTTGGTACCCTTCATCGAAGCGGGCAATAAAGCCTTCAATATGGTCGACGGCATCCAACGCAATGATGAGCCGGTCCGCAGCATCACGTTCCAAGTCTGGCTCCCCTACCGGTTCTCGTAATCAGACTCTTAACGGATAAGCAACTTCAAGCTCACGGTACTTAAAAGTTTGGCTGAAAAGAAGATTGTAAGGGTCGTTAACCAATGGGCAACCATTGGAGTTATTCTAAAAAGGAGAATAGAGAAATGAAGACCCGAAGTACCCTTTTGGGATTGCTGATCGCCATGATGCTGCTCATCACGGCCTGCGGTGGTCAGCAGCCGGCAACACAAGCACCTGTGGAAGAACC
>DATHTH010000258.1:0-13876 GCA_035463495.1 Anaerolineales bacterium
ATGCCCGACGTACGCAAAGCGACTCGGGTCTACATTCGGCTGGGAGAGAAGCAAGTCCATAGCCTGGCGTAGGTTTATGACCTCCTCGATAGAGTTCCGCGCATCGTCCTCCTGCGTGCGCTTGAGGAAAAAGTCGCGGTCGGACCACAGCGTCTCGATCGAGAGGCAAATCGCCCCGAGGCGCGCCAGTTCCTTTGCTTCCTCGTCGAACTGGGTTCGATGGGAGCTACTTGATTCTGGTTCATACCAGTGGACATACAGGACGGCCGCGTACGATCCGTCCCCCTCCGGGCGAAATAGTTCTGCGACGCGGCGATAGCCAAAGGGGGTCTGAATCACCATCAGTTGACTCTCCAGTCCATCCTCTGCCCGCTTGCCGATCATGCGTATGTTGTTTGGCTTAAGCTCTGAGTAATCATGCATCTGCGATAACATGGTTGCATCTCCTCCGGGGTTGATAACCGAATTATATGAGAGTTCTTTTTCTTGACACGCTCCTCGGGGAGTGTATAATCACGCTCAACGCAGACAGCGTGAAGACAAGTAGCTGTTCGAGCCGCAGAATACAGAGAGCCATCGGGTCGCGACGCAAAACGCTCGACCAACGGTGTGAGATGGCCGGCAGGACAGCGAACTCCCCTTCACCGAAGTTGCTCTCGGAGGGGCTTGAAAGAGCCGTAAGAGAGCCGGGTTCACCCGTTACTGTGACTCCAAGGCCGCCACTGGCGGCAAAAGCAGGTGGCACCACGAGACGCCCCCTCGTCCTGCAAATGGACCGGGGGCGTATTCTATTCTGTATGGAGGTGCAACATGTTAGACTTGAACCTGATCCGCGAGAAGCCCGACCTTGTCCGCACGGCGCTGCAGAACCGCCAGCTGGATTCTTCTCCCGTCGATGAAATTTTGCGGCTGGATGAGAAGCGACGCTCTTTGCTGACGCAGGTGGAGACGTTGAAAGCGGAACGCAATGCGGTTTCCAAGGAAATTGGCAAAATGAGAGAGGCAGCCGAGCGAGAAAAGAAGATCGCCGCTATGCGAGAAGTTGGCGATCGTATCGGCGCGCTGGATAAAGAAGTAGGCGAAGTCGAGACCGAGCTGAACCATTTGACAGCCGCCCTGCCCAACATTCCCGATGACCGGACCCCGATCGGCGCGTCGGAGGAAGAAAACATCGTCATCAAGACCGTGGGGCAGCTCCCGGAGTTTGACTTTGAGCCCAAGCCGCACTGGGACCTGGGTCCCGCGCTTGGCATCCTCGATTTCGAACGCGGCACCAAAGTGACCGGCTCACGTTTCTACGTGCTGAACGGTCCCGGCGCTCGCCTGCAGCGCGCCTTGATCGCGTTTATGCTGGACTTGCACATTCAACAGGGCTACACCGAGAAATATCTGCCGTTCATGGTGAAAACCGCGACCGTCTTTGGAGCCGGCCAGCTTCCCAAATTTGCGGACAATCTGTACAAGGACCACGAGGAGGATCTGTATTTCGTGCCGACAGCCGAAGTCCCCTTAACCGGTCTGCACATGGACGAGATCCTCGATGAGTCGCAGCTACCTTTGTTATACACTGCCTATACGCCCTGCTTCCGCCGGGAAAAGATGAGCGCGGGACGGGATGTACGCGGAATCAAGCGCGGTCACCAGTTCGACAAGGTCGAGATGTATATGTACGCCAGACCGGAAGAGTCTGATGCCCTGCTGGAACGAATGCGCGAAGACGCCGAAGCTACATGCGCTGCGCTGGGTTTTACCTATCGAGTCAAACAACTGTGCACCGGCGACATCGGATTCCACTCGGCTATCACCTACGACATCGAGGTCTGGGCGGCAGGCTGTAATGAGTGGCTGGAGGTCTCGTCGGTGTCGAACGTGCGCGACTTCCAGGCGCGGAGGGCGAATATTAAATATCGACCTGCGGATGCAGGCAAGGCCCGTCTCGTGCACACACTGAACGGGTCAGGTCTTGGGCTTCCGCGAACCCTGATCGCCATCCTGGAAAACAACCAGCAAGCCGATGGATCCATTGTGGTGCCCGACGTGCTCCGACCCTGGATGGGCGGCGTGGACGTTATCAAATCATAAGGAGAACATGACACCTGAGTCTGAGCTTTTACTGCAATCCGTGCTTGAGGCGTTGACATTCTTAGCCCTGATCATCGGGCTGCTGGGATTGATCGTACCCGTCTTCCCGGGGCTGGTCATTATGTGGCTGGGAACGCTTGTGTATGCCTTGCTCCAGAACGCGGCAGGCAACATGACCGGCTGGGCATGGTTCCTGTTCGGCATCATCACCTTCCTGATGATCACCGGCAGCATTGGCGACAACCTGATCATTGCACACAAAATGCGCGATCGATATGTGCCGTGGAGCTCGATCCTGTTTGCCTTTGCAGCCGGGATTATTGCCAGCATTTTCTTCACGCCCTTGATCGGTCTGGTTGCTGCGCCAGCCGGGCTTTTCTTGGCAGAAAGCCGGCGACTCCAGGACCGTGAGGCTGCTATCGCCTCGACCAAGGCTTATGTGATCGGCTGGGGCTGGGCATTTGGTTTCCGGTTTCTTATCGGGCTGGCGATGATCGTTTTCTGGATGTTCTGGGCCTGGAGAATGTAGTCGTTCAAACAACCGAGATCAACAGGCTCCCTGACGGGAGCCTGTTGATCTATTTTTTGGCATCCTGGGCGGCTTTGATAACGGCCTCTCTGAATTTCTGCGCTGCAGGACTTTCATCGAGACCGATGAATGCGCTAGCCGGTTCACTGGCGTCGGTGAACAGGCCGCTCACCTCGAGGCCCGAGTCGGGTACCATCTTTGCGAATGGGGTCCGGGCGTAATCCTGTACCGTCAAATTGATCAATTGCGCCGACAGCGCGGTCGGCTTGGTCTTCGACCCGGAGATAGCCCATACCAACCAGCGCGGAGTGATCACCGCGCCCACCTGTGCACTTTCAGCCTTACCGAACAAACCCTGCTTCGGTTTTTCAGAATCCGTCTGAATGCACATGAGCGCATCCGAAAGGATGGGGCCGAGATTGTATCGCTCGGTGTGCTCTTTGATCACAGAGACCATCTCCGGCGGCAGCCCCTCGAATGAAACTTCCCTGGTCACGCGTTTCCACTCGGACATTTATTTTTCTCCCGGGCAGTTATTGTAGCTGCTCGACAACACTTTCCGCGACGACTTCAGGCTCTTCGCCATTCAACACACGAACCAACGCTTCTTGCATGAGAGGTCCCAGCACCGCCAGCACATTATCGGATGGGATGGGCTGCGCCGACTCGAGGATGGCGGTAAGCGTTCGATTGTTTGCCTCCACGCTGGACGGCCGCGTCGGAAGATGCCCGGTGAGGCGGGTCCATTCTCTGATAAAGGGCTCCTCCACGAGGAATTCGGCAAGCTCCACCGCCAGTTGTTGAGTCTCAGGCTTCGAACCTGCCAGCGCCCACACCCATCCAGTGGCATAGGAAAACGGTTCACCCTCCAATCCGGGCAGCGGAGAGATCGCGCCGTCTTCAGCCGGCTGATAATTGAAAATCGAGATGATGGCTTTGTTGGCGCTCCCACCCCGATAGATCTGTAATGTTTGCGCCTCGGTAGTCACATTCGCCAGCGAGACGGGAAACACTTCTGCTGACATCCCCTCCTGCACCAGCGTGAGCACACGGACAAGTGCGTCTCTCTCCAGGGTTGGCAAGCCCTGGGAATCCAAAATTTCTCCGCCCACGGAGGCATACAGAGATAAACCTACGAGAGCTTGCGACCTGCCTGCCGGAAAGACCAGGTTACCCTCACTGGCAAACACGTCCTCCCAGCTCACCAGTGTGTCCAGCTCAGGGTAATAGACCAGCACCAGCGCATTCCCGGCAAGCGGCAAGCCATATCCCGTGTTCTGGATGTGCGCCAGCTGCTGGGCATATCCGTACCAGTTCGGATCCTCAAGTGCCGTGGACAAGCCGTCCACCGGGTGGATAAGCCCCTCCAGGACAGCCGCTTCCAATTCAGAGCGGGAAAGCAGGATAAGATCCGGTAGAGCGGCGGGGGCAGCCCGATTGGTCACTGATAGCAGATCGACCACACTGCTCTGTTCGCCGGAGGCTTTGATCCGGACTTCCAGCGTCAGGTCAGGGTGTTGCGCTTCGAAGGAAGCGAGCCGCTCCCCCAGCAAGTCCGCGGCCTCATTCCCCGCCGCGGGGCTGAAGAGATCGGGCAGCCAGACGCGCAGAACGGGCGGCTGCGCGGGAGCGGTTGCGGTGGGCGTGGCCGTTGCCGGCGGCGTAGCAGTAGGACGGGCGGTGGGTGCCGGAGATGGAGTAAGCACCGCCAGCAGTGGCTCGAGAGAAGCACACCCCGCGCTCCAGAGCAAACTTATGAAAACAATCAGTCGAAGGAGAGGCGCTCTCATTCCAGGTCGATTGGCGTGCGCAGAACCGCGCTCAGCAGCTTAATCGAGTTCTGCACATCGGCGTAATCCACCATTTCAGACGGGGAATGCACATATCGAATCGGCACAGAGATGCAGCCGGCCGGGACTCCGGCGCGGGCAACCTGGATTGCCCGGGCGTCCGTGCCTCCGAACAAAAGCACTTCACGCTGATAGGGAATCTTGTTCTTCTCCGCGGCGCGAATCATCCACTGCACAACGCGCGGGTCGGCGATCATGCCCGCCTCCTGGATCTTGATGCATGGACCTTTACCCAGCGCCATCTCCATTTTGACGGCATTCGGCGTATCTCCCGAAGGAGTGACGTCCAGGGCGATGCCAACATCGGGGTCCACGCCATAGGCAGACGTTGCCGCGCCGCGCGTCCCAACCTCTTCCTGCGTGGTGAACACGAAGTACACATCATGCGGCGACGATTTGAGAGCTCGCAGGGTCTCAATGGCGATAAGCACACCCACGCGATCGTCCATGGATTTCGCAACCAGGCGGCTTCCAAACTCCGTATAGCGATGATCGAATGCAGCGACGTCGCCAACCTTCACGGGGCAATCCTTGCGGCTCGTCGCGCCGACATCGATGTAGACTTTGTCTAGGGTCGGCAGCTCATTCAAATTATCGAGACGGTCGTAGCCGATCACTCCCGGCACGCCGTTCAAAAATCTGACACGCCCGCCGACCACGTAACGACGGAACACACCGCCGATCGGCGAGAAGCGCACGAAGCCGTTTTCATCGACGTGACTGACGATCACGCCGATCTCATCCATATGTGCTGCGACCATGATCTTCCGGGCGTTCTTACTGTCTCGAGCAGGCCGTTTGCGTACGATCAGGTTACCGAGCACATCGACCCGGATTTCATCTGCCAGTGATTCTACTTCTGCGCGCACGATCGCCCGCACGCTCTCTTCATAGCCCGAGGGACCAAATGTTTCCGTGAGTGTTTTGAGGAGTTGTTTCACAAATGCTGCCCTTTATCTCGATATCTGTGCACAGGTGTCATTCCAGAATAAGGCTCTCACCGCCGGCATAACGGGTCTTGTTGCCGCCGGCGGTAAAGATGTGGACGCTGCCCTTACCTTTGACGGTCCATTCACCGCCGAGCCTGCCGATTAAAGCGGTGTCTTCGTCAATGCCGATCATGCGCTCGCCGGCCTTGAGCTGGCGCTGCAGTCCAAATACGATGGGCTTCCAGATGGCAGGAATGGCATCGAAATGCGGGACAATATAGGTCACAGGGACGATCGCGAACCCTTCTTGCACGCCGGATAACCGCAAACCGGGGATATATTTGCCAAGGATCATAGCGCCGGCAGAGCAGCCCGCATAGATCGCGCCGCGCTCCCAGGCGCGTCGGGCAGCACCCCAGGCTGAGCTGCCCTTAAGCGTCTCGTACAAATAACCCGGATCCCCGCCTGAGAAATAGATCAGGTCTGCACTTTCAAGCACAGGCTCCCACTGTGGATCATTGGCGGATTCATGGTCCACAACCCGCACAGGAATGGCCTCCGCGCCGAGACCCTGAAAATGTTGAATGCCCATCGACAACCAGCGATTAACGCTGCTGTCACCCTCGCGGCCCGCCGCGGTCGCCAGGCATGCCACGCGCGGCTTCCTGCCATTGAGGTGCAGGCTCTCCAGCAGATAACGGTCCACATCCCGCATCACCGGCAGATATTCACCCGAACCAACAAGATTGATTGAGCCATTCATAAATCACGTAGGAATAGAATAGACCGGGTACACGTACTTAGCGAATTGCAATCAGCTCCGGGGTGATGCGCCTCAGGGCAGCGTGCAGCAGGTTGATCGTGTTCTTCCAATCCTCGATGCGGGCAATGCTGATGGGCGAATGGGTATAACGATGCGGCACCGAAACCGAGACTGTGGGGATCCCGGCGAGGGAACGTTGGATGGCGCCCGAGTCCGTGCCGCCCCCTCCGGGTTGGCGAAGCTGATAGCGAATGCCTTCATCTTCGGCGGTCTCCTGTAGAAAACGGACCAGGCGCGGGTCGTGGAGGGTCGAGCCATCAGCAATGTAGATCGCGGGACCTTCTCCGAGCTTTGTGTTATAAGCGGTGTTTTCACTGCCATCGTGCGCCGGCAAATCGTTTGCGGGAGTCGAGTCGATGGCGATCGCGAGATCCGGGTTGAAATATTGCGCGGCAACCTTTGCGCCGCGCAAGCCAATCTCTTCCTGCACCGAGAATGCCGCGCACAGGTCAATCGTAGACGGCGCCTGCCTGAACAATTCGATCAGGGTGGCTATCCCAATGCGATCGTCGATGGACTTTGCAAGGATGGTGGGGCCCGAGCGCCGGTAACGCGTGGCAAATCCCGCCCGGTCCCCCACGCTTGCTTTGCCTGCCAGCCCAACGTCGATCCGCAGTGCATCGAGTGAGATCTTACGCGTGCGCTCATCTCCGTTGGTCAGGTGAATCGGTTTGGCGCCGATCACGCCCGGCGTTTGACCTTTGCCTACCAACACCTGCTTGCCGGGCAGATGCCGGAGGTCGATGCCGCCAACCGTTTCGAAGCGATAAATGCCCTCGCCATCCTCGGCGACGATGATGAATCCCACCTCATCCATATGGGCATCGAGCATGACACGCGCCCGGGGCTGGCGGCCCTTCCCGTTCCTGGACGCCAGTACATTCCCCAGCGCGTCGACCCGGACCTCATCTGCGTGGGGCTCGACCTCTTCGAGAACGATCTTGCGAACCGCGCCTTCATCGCCGGAAACCGCGACCACGTTGCACAATCTTTCGAGGAGCTTGAGCTGAGCATTCCCAAATGTCGGCATAGATTCCGTGCCTGCAGAGACCTGTCAGGTCTGGCCTACTCCCATACGACTGTTTCTAGAAAGTTTGTCTCCAGCGATGCAATAAACTCAGCCAGCAAGCGTCCCACCCGTTGAACATCCTTAATAGCAACCGACTCCACCGGCGTGTGCATGTACCGAAGCGGGAATTCCACCACGGCTGTTGGAATTCCCTCCGCCGTTACTTGCACGGCAAACGCATCGGTCCCGGAATGCATGGGCGTCACATCCAGGAACCAGGGGATCTCCAGCCTTTCTGCTACGTCTTTGAGCCTGGTATGCAGGAAGGGATGCATGTTCGGACCGAGCCCCAGCCCTACACCCTTTCCCATGGAAAAGGTCTGCCAGCCGTTTGCGCCAGGTCCTTTTGCAAAGGTTCCATCTACGACGAGAGCGATCTGAGGTCGCAGCTCGAATGCTGAACTATAGGCGCCCAGAAAGCTGGTCTCCTCCTGTACTGTCGCCACAGCCCATACATCCCAGATGTGCGGCTTATTTTGCAGCTCTTCCAGGCAGACGGTCAACGCGGCAATCGAAGCCCGGTTGTCCAGGGTGTGACCCGAGATCACGTCTCCTGCCAGCTCAAACGGCTCGTTGGAAAATGAGACGAGATCTCCGACGCGCACTTTTTTCTCCACTTCACGCCGCAACAGACCTGTATCAACCAGCAGGTCGCGAACGCCAGGGAAACCGTCGCCCACGGATTCAGGCAGCAAGCGCGCCGGCGGCAAGGCAACCACAGCCGGCAGCTCCTCGCCGCTTCCCGAGGCATGGACCGTCACCGCCGCGCCGGGCAGCACGCGCACATCCACCCCTCCGAGGTTCGTGATATGCAAAAAGCCATCGACGATCTTTGAGACCTGCATGCCGATTGCATCCATGTGCGTGGCGATCATCGCTGCGGGGCGAGGCGATGTGCCAGAGCCTTTTTTGAGCCCGTGTAGTGATCGAACGCGACTGGATCGAATCTCATCGACCAGCGGGCGCCACTTCTCTGCAATGAGGTCCGCGACAGGTGTCTCATATCCCGAAAGTCCTGAGACAGAGACCAGTGACTTGAGGAACGGGAGGATCTCGGTCATCTACTCCTCTTCGCCATCGGTGAAACCTGTTGGCGATGGGGTCAGTGTCACGGTTGGGGTCGGCGTGCTGGAGGGGGTGTTAGTCAAACTCGGGGTCCACGAAGGCGTGAGCGAGGGAGTCTGCGAGGGTGTCAACGTGAACGAGGGGGTGAACGAAGGCGGGAGGGAGGCGGTCGATGTGATCGTGCCTGTGGAGGTGATCGTCGGCGTGGGTGTTGGAGTGAGAGTATCGGTGGGCGTCCCCGTTAAGATCAGCGGCGTCAGTGTGAGGGTCGGGGTGGGCGTGATGGTGATGGTTGCGGTTATCGTGGGTGTCAAACTCGAGGGGTCAGGCGCCAGCGCAATCGCGACCCAGCCGATGCAATAACAGGGAATCGTCGCAAGGATGATCGCGAGCAACGCAAGACGGCGGCGGGCAACGGCGTCTGAGGCTTCGAACATAACGGTTCGATTATAATGCATGCATTCACAGAACAAATGTGCAATAACAGGTACAATTAGCGGACTATGATTCCCCTTCACGTGCGCATCACAGGTTTTTTGTCGTATCGCGATATCGTTGAGCTGGATTTCACGACGTTTGATCTCGCGTGTATCTCAGGCCATAACGGCGCGGGCAAATCATCTCTGTTGGATGCCATCACCTGGAGCCTGTTCGGAGAGGCGCGCGGTCGGAGCAGCGATGTCATCAACCTGCACCCCGATGCGAAAGCGGCTGAGGTCATGCTGACGTTCCAGCACGAGGAAAATACGTATCGAGTGCAGCGCACCCTGCCGCGCAACAAGAGCACAATCCTCGAGTTCCAGGTCCGCACGCAGACGGGTTGGAAGCCACTCACCGAAAAAACTACCCGAGAGACCCAGACGCGCATCGAGCAAACCCTGCGGCTGGACTTCGAGACCTTTGTGAATGCATCCTTCTTCTTACAGGGCAAAGCCGACCAGTTCACCCAGCAGAACGCGACCCGCCGCAAGGAAGTTCTGAGCAATATCCTCGGCCTGGAAATGTGGGAGGACTATAAGAATCGCACCGCTGAAAAGAGAAAGCTGCTCGAGCACGAGGTGGACGAGCTCGACGGACGCATGCGGGAGATCGATGCTGAACTCGCCGAGGAGGATCTGCGCAAAGCCCGGCTGGCAGAGCTGGAATCCAATCTCAAACAATTGACCGCCCAGCGCACCGCGCAGGAATCTGCTCTCGACAATATCAAGCGGAACGCGGCACTCATCGGCGAACAGCGCAAGATGACCGCCATGCTATCTGAAAAGCTGGAGCGTGAGCACGCAACGCTTACGGGATTGAAAGACCGGTTGGAGAATAAACATACCGATCGGGATTCCTACGCTGACCTCATCCACCGTGCCAGAGAAATCGAATCGGCACACAAGGCATGGCAAAAATCCCGGAAAGAGCTCGAGAAATGGGAGGAGACGGCTTCGCGGTTTCGGGAATATGAAAAAGACCGCGGGCCGCTCCTCGAGTTGATCGCGGTTGAAAAAGCCAGGCTCGAACAGGAACTCGAGAGCCTGCAAGAACAGTCAACGGCGACTGAGGACCAGTTGTATGTGATTGGCGAGCTGCGGGAACAGATCGCCGCCGCGGAAAACTTGCTGAAGGAAGCCGAAGCACGGGTCGCCGAACGCCTGGGACTTGAGGAGCAGAGAAACGCAGCTCGCGAGCGTCAGGCAGAGATCAAAGCAGAGAACGAGGCGCTCAAAACCGATATGAACGAGCTGAAAGAGCGCATAGAATCGCTTCGCTCGGCACAGGGAGCAAGCTGTCCGCTGTGTGGGCAGGAGCTGTCTCCTGAGCACCGGCTGTCCACGCTGGTACAACTGGAAACGGACGGCAAGCAGAAGGGCGATCGTTTTCGCGCCAATCAGGCTGAGTCAGCAGAGCTCACCAGCCAGATTAGCGGCTATGAGCTGCAGATCACCCGGCTTGCATCAGCCGAGAACGAACGTGTCCGATATGCCAGTGAGGTGTCGCAGCTCACCGAGCGGCTTGAAAACATACGCTCGACGCTTGAGGAGTGGAAAGCTGGCGGAGAAAAACGCCTGAAGGAAGTGGGAGCGATTCTGAAGACCAGCAGATATGCAGTGGAGGAGCAGAAGCAGATCGCAAAGCTGGATAAGGAGCTGACCAAGCTTGGCTACGACATCTCTGCGCATGAAGCGGCTCGCGAGACCGAAGTCGAGCTGCGCGTGGTCGAAGAAGAATATGCCAGTTTGAGATCGGCGAAAGAAGTCAGCAAGCAAATCGAAAGCGAGATTGCCAGCCTGAAGGCGGAAATCAAAAACCGCGAGTCTGAGATCGAGACCCTGCATGCTGAATATCAGCGTACCCTGGCGGGTCTACAAGCCGCCGAAGCCGGCGCGCCCGATCTGGATACGGCCGAGCGGGAGCTGTTCCGGCTGCGCGAGGCTGAAAACAGAGTCCGCAGTGAGCTGGGCGGCGCCAAACAACGCGTCGATATCCTCGAGACGCAGCGCGCCCGCCGGGCTGCATTCCAACAGGATTGCGAGGAGCTGCAAAAACAGATCGCCCGGCACCGAACGCTCGAACGTGCCTTCGGTAAGGACGGCGTCCCGGCACTGCTGATCGAGCAGGCGCTGCCGCAGATCGAGGACAAGGCAAACGAATTGCTGGATCGCCTGTCCGACGGGCACATGTCGATCCGGTTCGTGACCCAGGCGGAGTATAAGGACAAGAAGCGGGATGACCTGCGGGAGACGCTCGAGATCCAGATCAGCGATACGGCCGGCCTCCGCAACTACGAGATGTATTCCGGGGGTGAGGCATTCCGGGTCAACTTCGCCATCCGGCTGGCGCTCTCAAAAATCCTGGCGCAGCGAAAGGGCGCGCGTTTGCAAACGCTCGTGATCGATGAGGGGTTCGGATCCCAGGACACGCAGGGACGCCAGCGCCTGATCGAAGCAATCAATCTGGTGAAAGAAGATTTTGCCAAGATTCTGGTCATCACCCATCTCGACGAGCTCAAGGATGCCTTCCCAACGCGTATTGAGGTGGAAAAAACGGACCGCGGCTCTACGGTCCGTGTCATCTGAGCTTGATGGTCTATTTCTATATCTCGACCGCGATCTTCATTGGCGGGATCTTCATCGTCTACTGGCTTCATAACCAATACCATCTCGATATCGTCGTCGAACCTACAGTCCCTCCTTCCGACGGGCCGCTGATCTCTATCTGTGTGCCCGCGCGCAATGAGCAAAGAAATATCCGCCTCTGTGTGGAATCCATTCTTGCGCAGGATTATCCAAACTTCGAGGTGATCGTCCTGGATGATCGCTCCACGGATGAGACGCCCCAGGTTCTGAAGCACATGGCGTCGCAGGACGAAAGGCTGCGTGTGATACACGGCGAGGAGATCTCACCGGGCTGGGCAGGCAAGCCCCATGCGCTTTACCGGGCATCCTCGTCGGCGAGCGGGGCGTGGATCTGCTTCGTCGATGCAGATACATTTCTCTCGCGTGCGGCGCTTTCTTCGTGTTACGCAAAAGCAATAGAAACTCAAGCAGATATGTTCACCATCATGACCTACCAGATCCTGGGCTCGTTTTGGGAGAAGGTTGTTATGCCCATCGTTATGACCGCGCTGTCGGTGGGATTCTCACCGCGTAAAGTTAACGATCCTCGCACCAAAGATGCCATCGCCAATGGGCAGTTCATCCTCATCAGGCGTTCGGTCTACGATGCCATCGGCGGGCATGAAAGCGTGAAAAACCAGATCGTGGAAGATAAAGCCCTCGCCGAGCAAGTCAAGTGGAAGGGTTACCGCTTAATCGTGGCAAATGGCTATTCTGTCGCCCGGACGCGCATGTACACCTCCCTGCCCGAGATGTGGGAAGGTTGGACAAAAAACATTTATCTGGGCTTGAGCGATCGGCCCTCACTCCTGGCGCTGGGTGCGTTTGGTGGGCTGCTGGCATTGATCGCGGCGCTGGTATTACCTCTCTGGCCCGTGCTCGGGCTCATCTGGTATTTGCAAGGCGGCGGCTGGCTGGCGCTGAGCGTGATTGCAAAATCGCTGACTCTATGGGCGATCATCATCGTCGCGCGAGCACGGGTCGCAATGGGCATGGGCATCTCCCCCTGGTACGGATTGACATTGCCCCTCGGGGCAGGGGTGTTCGCAGCCATGATGCTCACATCCACCTGGAACGTGCTCTCCGGCAAAGGGGTCACCTGGAAAGGGCGAATGTATAAACCGCGCTCGACGGTTTGAGGCCAAATCCAGTTGACGAGTTCGATGGGGGAATTAATCCAATTCTCAGATTCTATGATAAAATGTGATAAATATCACAATATAGCCTCACGAGCTGAGAGTCTTGAGGACGGTCCATGTCCAAACTACCCTTTTTCATCGCGATCGGGGCAGCGGTCATTGCCTTGGGATTTTTTGTGTATGTGACGGATGCGCCAGCCTACGGGGGAAGTGCACCACAGACTTGCGCCAACTGTCATGTCATGGATGCACAGTACGAAAACTGGTTCCACGCGCCCCATGCGAGGGTTACCGAGTGCGTGGAATGCCACCTGCCCCACGAAAATATTGCAGTTTACTACCTGGAGAAAGGGCGCCAGGGAGCCAAGGACGTGTACGCCTTCACCACAGGCGATATCCCGGCCGCTATTCGCGCCAGTGAAGAAAGCAAGGCGATCATCCAGTCGAATTGCATACGCTGTCACGAGTCCACGGTAGAAAGCATCACGATGGGACCACAACCGTTTGACCGCAACTGCTGGGAATGTCACCGCAATGTATCGCATGGAACGCGTGGTGCATCCGGCGCGCCCTATCAAGACTCTGTCATCTATCCCGCTAAATGAATCTCTAGCAAGGAGAATGTATCGATGAAAAAATACATGACCTTCATTCTGGCCGGCACCATCGTCGTGCTGGCAGTTGCTCTGATCGGTGTGCTGACCTTCCTGCGCAACCAGCAGCCCCAGCAGCGCGCTTTCGTGCCCCTCGTCGAGATCAAGACAATGGAACCCGACTCGGAGCTGTGGGGACAGAACTTTCCCAATCAATGGTCAACTCTTCAGAAAACCGCGACAAACAACGTCGATACGACCTATGCGGGCTCATCCGCGTTCTCGTGGCTGGAGCGCGACCCCCGCCAGGTGATCCTGTTCGCGGGCTATCCCTTCAGCAAAGACTACAACGACGACCGCGGTCATGCCAACGCCCTGGAAGATGTGCGCGCCACCGCCCGCCTCAATCTTAATCCGGAGGATCCAAAACGGACACCAGGCACTTGCTATTCCTGCAAATCCTCCAACAATCCTGCGCTGTGGGAGGAGCTGGGCATGACCGAATATGACCGGATGTCCTTCATGGAGCTCGGCGCCCGCATCGATGAGCCGATTGGCTGCGCCAACTGCCACGAAGCCGGGACGATGCGTCTGATCGTCACCAATCCTGCCCTCGACGAGGCGCTCAAAGCCCAGGGCAAGGACTGGACGACCTTCACCCGCCAGGAGATGCGCACCGTCGTCTGCGCAAAC
>DATHTH010000259.1:0-20208 GCA_035463495.1 Anaerolineales bacterium
TCGGGACGGGATCGCCGAAATCCTGCGCCGGTTCGACCGCGTCGCCTTCGACGATGCCAAAACTATGATTGTGGCACGGCTTCAATCTTCAAAGAAAAGCTTTGTCATCCTGATGGATTCGCTCGACGATTTCCGCCTGGAGATCGACTCGGTCTCCCATTCGCTGCAAGGACTTCTAAAATATGTTGGCTCGATGAACAAGCCGCGGGATGTAGTGGACATTCGCTTCTGCCTGCCCTCTGAGCTGTTCCACCGGATCATTCGGATCTCTTCCAACCCGAATAAAGACTTCCGCCGGGCACTGAGGCTTCAATGGACGGCCAGTGAGCTGGTCCTGATAGGCGCCCAGCGCTTGATGTATTATCTGCAGCTCTATTATCCGGACTTTCTCAGGCAGATGGCTCAGCTCGATCTGACGAAGCGAGCCGATGCCATGATACTTTTTGGCAAGGTCCTCCCGGATAAAATCACCAACCAGTCTGGTTTCCAGGAAGAGACCATGTCCTATATTCTGCGGCACACCCAGCTTCTACCGCGCCACTTCCTGATGTTGTTGAATTCGATCTTTAGAGGATCGGATTCAGGTCCGAATCCGTTTCCGATTTCGGAAAAGAAAATTATCAACGGGATTCGCAAAGTGGAGGAGTTTATTGTCAGCGAGATTTTTGTTGCCTTCAAGCTCATCCATCCCACGGCGGAATTGACCTGCAAGCGCTGCCTGCCCGAGCTGGGACACCAGTTCTCGGTAGGGGAGCTGCACCAGGTATTCACCCGGCACGGCAAGGGAGTCTTCGGCGGGGAAGGCATGTTCGAATTCCAGCGCATGCTGATCGAGATCGGCGCCCTGGGTCGCGTGATCCCCGGCAAGGAAACCGACGTTTATATCAAGGGTAATTTCGAATACACAGTCGCTCACGAATTGACCATTAGCCACGACGATAAACTATGCATCCATCCGCTTTTTTCCGGTATCTTTAGCAACAGCGGCAGAAGGGACCGTCCGGTATATCCATATGGCAGTGTGCTGGAAGATGAGGATTACCGTGATAGGTTTGAGTAATTATCAGAATTGTTGAGCCCTGTTAAGTATAATTTGAGATGATGGCAGCGGGGTCTCACGGCGTCGGCGCGGGTGCTGTCCCTAATGGGTTCTGGACAGGCGCACCGGGATTGGCGCCCTGGTAATAGGGGAATGCGACAGGCAGGTCAAAACCGAAATACTCAGAGACACGTGCCACCACCTCACCTGGGATCTGTGCCCGGCGTGTGTTATAGGCCCGGACAGCATCATTCCAGTCTGTGCCAGCCAGTTGGATGGTATTCATTCCCTCATCGATGGTATCGCCAAGCGCCAACGTAACTTGTGGATCGGGCACGGGCGGGGGCGCCTGCACAACGGCGTTGACATACAGTGTAAAGCCCTCACCCAGACTATCTGGTAATGCACCCTGATCCTGTAGAGCGTCGAGGTTCAATTGGGATGGGTCCAGCGGCTGACCATTTTCGTCACGATACTTCCTGAGGAGCTCATTCAGTAGTTCTTGCTCCGAGCGAAAGTTGCCTGTCCATACTTCACCGCTGTTACTTACAGCATCGTAGTAATCTTTGGTGATCTGTGTTCTGGCTTGAATTTTCGCGTATTGTGTATCTGTCACTAATTGAAAGTTAGAGGCTGCCGACTGCACACCCTGAACCAGCGCGACCAGGTCGTTATATTCGTTCGCGCCGGACTGGAGAAGATTACAACCGGTTAACTGGAGGAGGATAACAAGCACGGCAAAAATGGAAAGGCAGTGATTAATTGGATTTTTCATATCGGAACTCCTTATCTATTAATTGGTGCGTCCTGAGCGACCACTTCCGCTTCCCCCGCGCATTCGCGGGCCCCGAAATCCTCCGCCTCCACCCGGTGGGAATCCTCTGGACGGAAAACCTCGATATGTCCCTCCTCGCCAGGGGGTTCCACCCCACGGACTTCCTCCCCAGGGTCCCGGATCGGGAGGGTAGAATCGGGCGCCTCCTCCTCCCATCTGGCTGAGCATCCACGTGAGAAACACGAACAGCAAAAGGCCCAGGCACAATTGACCACAGAGTGCCGCAATCGCGACCGGCCCTGCCGGTGGATCGACTACCTCCGGAGTCGACGCGGCGGACGGCGCGGGTTCATAGTTCGTGCGCGCAACGATGTTGAACTCGCTTGCCAGCGTCGTCAGGGCTTGATCCATACTCTGCGTGGATTGGTAGGTCGCTTCAACAGCACGGTTAATATTGGTCAACTCAGGAGCGGTGAGTGCTGGGAGACCCAGCCCCACTGCGTAATGCACATCAATATCATTGGGTTCGACAACAATCAAAAAAACAAAGCCGTTATCTCTGCGTTCACCGGTTGGCAAGCCCAGTTTCATGTAACGCAGGAAATGGACCGCGCAGTTGGTCCGGATACCGACCTGGTCTTGGGGCAGGATGAGGACCATGGACTGTGCAATGGCATCTTCATTCAGCCGGTCAAAGACGCGGTCTACCCTGTTGACGGTCTGCTCCGAGGCATAGAGTTCCCAGCCTACCGTCCAATGGGGCTGAAGGAGATCATACGAGAAGCCGTAATCGGGAGGCGAACCGTTGCCGCAAAGTGTGGTTTGGGCCTGGACAGGGTTGATGTTACCCAACAAATTGAAGGCTATGCCCATGATGATAGCCAGACGGTACACCTGCCAGGCTGCGTTCAGCCTCACCGATTTCTCCCACTTTCATTATCTAGGAATTGTTCCATATGTCATCTTCAAATGATACCCTTTCACCGCCGATGAACAGCATGGTATCGAGAAATTAATGTATGGACAATAAGGAATTTCCCTAATGGAGCCTGCAGTTTCGAATCCCTTGCTGCACACGAGATGCAAAATTGTTGCGATAAGTTTGAATAATCTACCTCTTGACACATCGTTCCCTCCGTCATAGAATACCGCCCAACAATACATTCAAAAACATTGACGAGGACGAGTACGCTTCAAAGCGATTTCCAGAGAGTCTTGTAGAACTTGGTGTAAGCAAGGCAAAAGCGCAGAAGCCGAATGGACCTCCGAGTTGAAAGGGCGAACACATCCGTGTAAGTAACCCAATTCGGGAACTGCACCCGTTATCACGCAGAGTTACTTAGAAGGATAGCGGACTATCCCACTAGCTAACTAAAAGAGTGACGCTGGCTTTTTCCTCCCTGTTGCCTCACGACAGGGAATTTTGTTTAAGGCAAGGCGTAACCTGGGTGGCACCACGGGAGTCCCCTCTCGTCCCAACGGACGGAGGGGATTTTAATTTACGATACTCGATAGTCGGTTTACGAACATCCAATATCGAATATCGACCGGAGGTTTAGATGCTACTCGAAGCCACCACGATCCAAACCATCATCCGTGAGATCAACGCGGACCTGGAGACGCCCGTCAGCCTGTACCTCAAGCTACGGGGGGACGGCGCGTCCTTTTTGCTGGAATCGGTCGAGGGCGGAGAGCGGATCGCACGCTATTCCTTTATCGGTGTCCAGCCGCGGGCGGAATACATTCTGCGCGATGGACAAGTGGAGATCAAGGAGGATGGCGGAAGCCAGTTCGTCGAGCTCGATGGCGATCCAACGCGCTTCCTGCAGGAGGAAATGAGCCGTTTCCCCGCCGAGCGATTACCCAACGCGCCGCGTTTTACAGGCGGGCTGGTGGGATATCTCGGGTATGAGTCAGTGCGGTATTTTGAGCCGACGTTGAAAGCCAAAATGAGCCGCGCTTCGACTGCACGACAGGAGAGCACAGTCACTCCGCTCAACGCGAAGGTGCCCGACGGCATCTACCTCCTCGCCGATACCGTCGTTGCTTTCGACCATGCGCGCCGCAGCATCTTTCTCATCGCGAATGTGCTGGATGGAGATGTCGAAGCCGCGAACCGGAAACTCGACCGGATCACGGAGTGCATCCATGAGCCGCTGCCTGCCGCGGGCAAAATAGATCTTAAGCCTTCTGAAATCCGCTCGAATATGACGCAGGAGGTTTTCGAATCCATGGTGCGCGAGGCAAAAGAGCACATCGCGGCAGGTGACATCTTCCAGGTTGTGCTCTCGCAGCGCTTCACGCGTCAGACCAGCGTGGAGCCGTTCGACGTCTATCGCGCCGTGCGACGGCTCAACCCCTCGCCATACATGTTCTTCTTTGATTTCGGACGGGTAGGCGGCGAGCCGCTGTTCATCGTCGGATCGTCGCCCGAAATGTTCGTCCGCCTGGAAGGGCGCACCGCCTCACTGCGGCCGATTGCCGGGACGCGCCCGCGCGGGGCCGACGCCGGCGCGGATGCCTCGCTTGCCAGGGAACTGCTTGCCGACCCCAAAGAACGCGCCGAGCACGTGATGCTGGTGGATCTCGGGCGCAACGATCTGGGACGCGTCTGTGAGTATGGGACAGTGAAGGTCTCCGACTTCTTCACCATCGAGCGCTATTCTCATGTGATGCACATCGTCTCACACGTGGAAGGGACCCTGCGGCGCGGACTGACCGCCTTCGACCTGGTGCGGGCTGCCTTTCCCGCCGGGACGGTCAGCGGCGCGCCGAAAGTCCGCGCTCTGGAGATCATCTCTGAGCTCGAGCCTGATGCGCGCGGTGCCTATGCTGGCATGGTCGGTTATTTTGGCTTTGACGGCGCAATGGACACCTGCCTCGCCATCCGCACGATGGTCGGGCGCGGAGGCACCGTCAGCGTGCAGGCTGGTGCGGGCATCGTGGCCGATTCCGACCCGGCAACCGAGTTTCAGGAAACGGTGAACAAAGCGTCCGCGATGCTGAGAGCAATCGATATTGCAGAAACAAATACCTAACATCGCAGCACCGGTGGTCGAGACGCAAGCAGTCGAGACCATCCGTAGGCAGAAAAAAATTGTAAGAAAATAAGTTTGTAATTAGCTGGTTTCGACACCGCATGATTTGCCAAGCAAATCACGTACGGTGCCAGTGTACAGGCTCGGAAACCACTCGCCCTATTCAACCAACGGAACATAAAGGAAAGGAATCGTCTATGAACAACACCAAACCCCGCCTGCTCACAGGAGATCGTCCGACCGGCAGATTACATCTCGGGCATTATGTCGGCTCACTGGCAAATCGCGTGCGAATGCAGCACCAGTATGAGTCTTTCTTCATCGTCGCCGATCTGCACACGCTGACCACCAAGCCCGAGCCACAGTACATCAAAGATATCCCCCTCTTCGTTCGGGAGACCGTGCTGGATTATCTCTCGGTGGGCATCGACCCGGAGATCAGCACCATCTTCGTACAGTCGGCGATTCCGGAAACCTACCAGCTGAACCTGCTCTTCGAAATGCTAGTCACGGTGCCGCGCCTCGAACGAATCCCGTCACTCAAGGATATGGCGCGCGATGCCAACATCGACTCTATGCCGTTCGGTTTGCTCGGATATCCCGTCCTGCAAGCTGTGGATATTTTGCTGCCGCGTGCCCATGTGGTCCCTGTTGGAAAGGACAACCAGTCTCACGTGGAACTGGCGCGCGAGATCGCCCGGCGCTTCAACAACCTGTATGGCGAAGTCTTTCCCGAACCCGAAGCGATCATTGGCGAAGTGCCCACACTTGTGGGGACCGATGGACAGGCGAAGATGAGCAAGTCGCTGAACAATGCGATTTATCTCTCCGACGATGCGGCAACTGTCGAAGAAAAAGTACGAGGCATGTACACCGACCCGAAGCGGCTGCGCGCCACCGATCCGGGAACCGTGGAGGGCAATCCGGTCTTCATCTATCACGACGCCTTCAACCCATCGAAAGCAGAAGTGGATGACCTCAAAGAGCGCTATCGCGTCGGCAAGGTCGGCGACGTGGAGGTCAAGAAAAAGCTGGCGAAAGCCATCAATGATTTCCTTGAGCCCTTCCGTGAGAAGCGCGCCTATTACCTTGCACATCCCACCATTCCCCGCGATGTCCTTGCCAACGGCATCCGCCGCATGCAAGCCGAAGCCAGAGAGACGATGGACATCGTCCGCTCGATCACCGGTCTGGAGTATTCCTTGGACCTTTTTGCCGACGAAGTGGACTTGTTCGGAGAATATGACTAAGTTGGTGGTTGAGTAGCGAGCGTTCGTTGTGAGCGTACACTTGCACCGGGCGCAAGTGCCGGTGTCAACCAACGGAGTAAGGATAAATACTATGCTTGCCCTTATCGATAACTACGATTCTTTCACTTACAACCTCGTCCAATACCTCGGTGAGCTTGGCGCAGAAGTACGTGTTTTCCGCAATGACCAGGTCTCGCTCGATGAACTGGTTGCCCTCAAGCCCGAGCATCTCGTCATTTCCCCGGGTCCCGGGGAGCCGATCAAGGATGGAGGGGTCTCGCCCGAAGCTGTCAGACACTTCACTGGCAAAATTCCCGTGCTGGGAGTATGCCTTGGGCACCAGTGCCTCGGCGCCATCTACGGTGGTAAGGTAGACCGCGCCCAACGACTGATGCACGGCAAAACGTCCTCGGTAAGTCACAACGGACAGGGCATTTTCAAGGATATTCCATCTCCGTTCGAAGGCATGCGCTACCACTCCCTGATCGTGCACGAGCCTGTGCCTGCTGAGCTGGAAGTGCTGGCGAAAACTCCGGAGGGTGAGATCATGGCGCTCAAGCATCGCGAGCATCCAACGTACGGCGTGCAGTTCCATCCCGAGTCGATCCTGACGGAACACGGCAAGAAATTGCTCAAGAACTTCCTAGACTTGAAGCCTGCGCTGGTCGCAGGAGGAGAACAAGCCATGCTCAAGCCTTTTATTGCCAAAGCGATCAACCGGGCAGATCTCAGCGCGGAGGAGGCGCAGGAGGCGATGAACATCATCATGACCGGTCAGGCGACGCCGGCGCAGATCGGGGCGTACCTGGTCGCGCTACGCATGAAAGGGGAGACCATTCCGGAGATCACCGGGTCGGTCCGTGCCATGCGGGATAATGCCCTCAAAGTGCAGCTCTCTCCAACCGGCGAGTCTGTGTATGACATTGTGGGCACTGGGGGCGATGGCGCACATACGTTCAACATCTCCACAGCGGCGGCATTCGTCCTGGCTGGCACCGGGCGCAAGGTCGCCAAACACGGCAATCGCGCGGCCTCTTCTCAGTGCGGCTCCGCCGACGTTCTTTCGGCGCTAGGTGTCAACCTGGATCTGACCCCCGAGCAGGTCGCGCAGGCCATCGAAGAACTGGGCATCGGTTTTATGTTCGCGCCCAAGTTCCATCCGGCGATGAAGCACGCCATCGGTCCACGAAAAGAGATCGGACAGCGCACCATCTTCAACATCCTGGGCCCGCTCACGAATCCGGCGGGCGCGCATATCCAGTTGACGGGTGTGTTTGCCGCTGCGCTTACCGAGCCGCTTGCCAATGTGCTGAATGAGCTCGGCTCGAAAGCCGCGCTGGTTATTCACGGGGCCGGCGGCACCGACGAGTTGAACACCTGCGGATTAAATCGCGTCAGCCATCTTAAGGATGGCGCGGTCCGGACCTATGACCTCGACCCAACCGAGCTCGGTTTCTCAATTGCCACCATTCAGGATCTACGCGGTGGTACGCCCGATGAGTCAGCAGTAATGATGAGAGAGCTTCTTTCGGGCAAGTTGACCGGCGCCCGGCGGGAGTCCGTCTTGTTGAATGCAGCCGGAGCTCTGGCGGCTGAGACAGGGGATTTTAAATCTGCCCTGGAGGAAGCCGCGGCCTCCCTGGACAGCGGAAAAGCCCTTACAAAGCTTGATGCCTTGATCGAATATTCGCAAAGCTTCCAAGTGCTTCAATGAGCATCCTGGCTGAGATCATCGCTCACAAGAGGAAAGAGATCGCGGCGCTCGATGCCCGGTCCTTGCGCCGGGCGGCGGAGGAGTCGCCTGCGCCGCGAGATTTTGTCAAGGCTCTTACCCCTCTCCCGCAGGGAGAGGGGCCAGGGGTAAGGGCATCTGTCAAGTTAATCGCCGAGCTCAAGCGTGCCTCGCCTTCCAAAGGGGTCCTCGCTGCACACCTCGACCTTTTCGAAGTGGCGGAGATCTATGCTCAAAACGGTGCATCCGCCATCTCGGTATTGACCGAGGAGAAGTTCTTCCTGGGCAAACTTGAGACGTTGCGTGAGCTGCGCTTCACTAGTCGTCTGGAATTACCTTTGTTACGAAAGGACTTCATCCTCGACGAAGTCCAGATGTACGAATCGAGAGCCAATGGGGCCGATGCCGTGCTCCTCATTGCGGCGGCATTGACTGACGATCAGCGTTTCGCAGATTTGCATGCTCTCGCCCTGGAGCTTGGTCTGACGCCGCTCGTGGAGGTCCATGACGAAAGCGAAACCGAGCGCGCGCTGAGGTTGAAAGATATTCGCTTGATCGGGATCAACAACCGTAACCTTGCAACATTCGATATCTCGCTGGAAACGACAGAGCGAATCCGCCCGATGATTCCTGCTTCAATTGCCGTTGTGGCTGAGTCGGGAATCTTTACGGCACGTGATGTGCAGCGCTTATCAGTTTCCCAAGTGGATGCTATCCTTGTCGGCGAGGCACTGGTCACCGCGTCAGATATCGCGGCAAAGGTCCGCGAGCTATCGGGAATGTCATTGCGAGCAGAGGTCGAGACGCCACGCGCCGAGATCGAGGCGAAGCAATCTCCCGTTAGATAGTGAACTCCTATCGAATGATGTTTATTCATAACAGGAGATTGCTCACCTGCCCTGGTACGGCTCACCTGCCCTGGCGGGCGGTGCCAGGGTAAGCCGCACGGTGCCAGGGTCGTTGGGGAGAGCGCCTCCTTGCAATGACGGATGAGTACTATGACGAAAGTAAAAATCTGCGGAATCAAAACAGTCAGAGATGCCCTTGCAGCCATAGATGCCGGCGCGGACATGCTGGGCTTTAACTTCTATCCGAAAAGCCCGCGTGCCATCGATGTCGGCAGGTGCCGCGATATTATGTCCGTGATGCGCAAGTACGGTCATATCGTGTATGTCGGGGTATTTGTGAATGCTTCTGCCGAGGAGATCCGTGCGACGCTGGACACCTGCGGCTTGAATCTCGCCCAGCTGCACGGGGATGAGACAGCGGAGATGGTGCAATCGTTCTATGGGCAAGCGTTCAAAGCCTTTCGCGGGGTTCCTGAGAGCGTGAGCGGTTTCGTCAGAGACGGGGCGCCTGCGTTTCTGATTGATGCTTCGGTCAAGGGCGCCTATGGCGGCACGGGGGTAAGGGCGGATTGGACCGCAGCAGCCGACAGCGCCAGGCACTATCCATTGCTTCTGGCAGGCGGCTTGTCCCCAGAAAACGTTGCGGAAGCGGTGCGGCGCGTCCAGCCCTGGGGAGTGGATGTGGCATCCGGCGTGGAATCCACTCCAGGCGTGAAAGATGCGGGCAAGATGAAGGCCTTCGTAAGGGCGATATCCTATATTCGAGCATCGAGTTATGAATTTCAGAAAGCGGTGGATCTATGACCACGCTATTACCTCACAAATTCGGTCCCTACGGGGGGCAATTCGTCCCTGAGACCTTAATGCCTGCGTTAATCGAGCTGGAGGAGGCGTTTGTCTCTGCCCGGCGGGACGCTGGGTTCCGGCAGGCATTCGATCAATTAATGGCTTCCTATGTGGGCCGTCCCACACCGCTCACGTATGCAAGGCAGCTATCCGAGCAGCTGGGCGGCGCCCAGATCTATTTGAAGCGTGAAGACCTGGCGCATACGGGCGCTCACAAGATCAATAACGCACTCGGACAGGCGCTCCTGGTGAAACGGATGGGGAAGAAACGCATTGTCGCCGAGACGGGCGCCGGACAGCACGGTGTCGCATCTGCCACGGCTGCCGCGCTGTTAGGGTTGGAATGCGTGGTCTACATGGGTGTGGTGGATATCGCCCGGCAGGAGCCGAATGTCTTTCGCATGAAGCTGCTGGGGGCGGAAGTACGACCTGTCAATTCAGGCACGCAGACGTTGAAAGATGCGATCAACGAAGCCATTCGCGACTGGGTGACGAATGTGGGCGATACTCACTATCTGCTTGGCTCGGCACTGGGACCACATCCTTATCCGACCATCGTGCGCGAGTTCCAATCCGTGATTGGACGAGAGGCGCGCGAGCAGATGCTGAAGGAAGTGGGGCGTTTACCGGACGTGGTTATTGCCTGCGTGGGCGGAGGCTCGAACGCCATCGGTGTCTTCAGTGGTTTTGTGAACGATGAGCAGGTGGAATTGATCGGCGTCGAAGCGGGCGGAAGCGGCATCCAGACAGGCAAACACGCGGCGAGATTTGGCGATCCCTCGAAAGGCCGTGTGGGGGTGATTCACGGGACCCGTACCTACGTATTACAGGACGAAGACGGGCAAATTGCGGAAACCCATTCCGTCTCTGCGGGTCTGGATTATGCCGCCGTGGGACCCGAGCACGCATTGATGAGAGATAACGAACGCGCCTTCTATACCTCTGCCACGGATGAAGAGGCATTGAATGCCTTTCAAAAACTTTGTCACACGGAAGGGATCATTCCTGCTCTGGAATCCTCGCATGCCGTCGCGGAGGCAATTAAGCGTGCAGCCGGAATGAGGGCGGATCAGATCATCCTGGTAAATCTTTCCGGACGGGGAGATAAGGACCTGAACACGGTAATCAAGGAAATAGGAAGCAGTCTATAAGAGCTGGAGAAACCATGGAAACATCCGGACTCAACCATGTGATCATGACTATCAAAGATATGGAAGTATCGCAGGCGTTCTACGGAGATCTGCTTGGGTTTGAAACCAGACCCATCGCCGATGGTTTTGTTTTTGTGACTGGAGGCGTTAGCATCTTTTTCTTTCCGTCCAACCAGCCAATTCCTGATGATCGTTTCAACGAGTTTCGCATCGGTCTGGATCATCTGGCGTTTACGGCGCCCAGTGAAGCGGCACTCGAGTCACTGGCTCAGCGCTTACAGGCTGCCGGGGTGGATACGAAAGGCGTGGAGACCTACCATACGGGGAACAAATATGTTGCGTTTCGTGACCCCGATAATGTCCAACTGGAGTACTGGCTGCCGAAATAATGGGCATGGAGTGGATGATGAATAGAATCGAAGCTGCCTTTCTGAAAAAGCCAATCTTTATGCCTTATTTTCCATTGGGCTACCCTGATCTGAACACATCCATAGATGTGATCGATGCCCTCGCGAAAAACGGCGCGGACCTGATTGAGGTAGGACTATCGTTTTCCGACCCTCTCGCCGATGGGCCGATCATTCAAAAGGCGACCCAGGTGGCTCTGGAGGGCGGAGTTACGGTTAAGAAATGTCTTGAAAGCGTAAGAGAGTTGCGACAGCGCGGCGTAGATATTCCGCTGGTGCTGATGGGCTATTACAACCCGATGTTGGCATACGGATTGGAGAAGTTTATCTGCGAGGCCATCGAGGCGGGTGCAGACGGATTTATTGTTCCCGATCTGCCGCCTGAAGAGTCCGAGGAGTTTTTGTCCGCGTTTGAGAAAACCGGTGGTCGAGTAGATGGCGGCGCTACGCAGCCGTCGTATCGAGATCACCCATTGATTCAAATGCTCGCGCCGACTACTCCGAATGAACGGATGGAAAAGATCGCGCGGAATGCAAAAGGATTTATTTACCTCGTTTCGGTGACCGGTGTAACCGGTGAACGAAAATCAGTCTCCGAAGGCCTCGGTGAATTAGTCCAACGAGTGCGGGACCATACGACGATCCCGGTCTGTGTGGGCTTTGGAATTAGCACGCCGGAGCAAGCCAGTCAGGTAGGGAGCATAGCAGATGGAGTGATTGTGGGGACTGCCTGTGTGAAGACGATCGGGGGAAGTGATACGCCAGTGGAGGCGGCAAAAGAGTTCGCCAGGAGTTTTTCTGAGGCGTTACGTTAGCAAACGGTCGGTCCGCCCCGCAATGGCAACGGTGCCTCCTGGCTCGAAGTTGCTGGTAAACCATTTGTACGCCTGCTCCCGGTCTGCCCCGCCTTCATCGCTCCACAGGAGCTGCTCGCAGATTACTGCCAAGTCTTCGATGATTCGCTCATAGCGGTAATAGGCGAGGGCCTTCCCATTAATCTTGGTTTCTCCATAACGTTCATAGAACACAGCTTGGTCACGCCCGGTCTTCCAGATGTTATCGATTCCGCCGCCGATGAACATCAGGTCACGTTCTCTGGGTGCGAGGAGAGGGTTATCCCAGTCTACAAGGTATAGCTCATCTCGGTCGCTGATAAGGATATTGCCACCATGGATGTCCGTGTGACATAAGACAGACTCCAACGGCATGGATCGAAGCATTGAAGCAAGCTCTTCTGTGCGTGTTATGAGATGCATGATCTCTCCCTGCCTGGATCTTATGAATTCCGCCAGGTTTGCAGCCGCCGTATCCAGATACGAACTACTCTGGACGTGTGCCAGGAATGACTTCAGCATTTCACGCCACTGACCGGAGAACGTTTCTCTTGGAATGAGCCGCTCTACCGCTGACGGTAGTTCCACGGCATGGATCGCTTTGAGGGCTGCGCCGAGTCTGCGTCGGTGCTTATCCGTCAGATCTTTTTCAAATCCGTCCTGTCCATGAATGAACGGATACAAGATTGTCGTATATTCACCGAGACCTCCCCAGGCTCGTTTTGATATTGTCTCAAGGGGAGAAATGATTTCTCTTACGCCCTGCGTTTTGAGAAAGATGGGAACGGTAACGGTGATTTCTTCAAAGCTTTTTCTCAATTTGAGGAAATATGTTTCTCCATCAGCAGCCGGAACGCGGTAAACGGAGGTTCCCGGGTCCGCCCCCAGAGGCAGAAAAGTTAATTCGGAAACATCCAAACCATACTGATCTTGTAAAGCCGCAACAATCAGCTCGTCAGGGATGTCAGGCTTCTCGAGCATGTATGCCTGCTTTTATTTCGGTGTTTCTATCCACTTGTTGATTTCGATATGCCCCACGAACTACTCGACTAACGGCGCATGCTGGAAAGCCTTAATCGCCAACCCCGCCACCACGCTGGTGAACGCGTTAGACTGCTTCACCTTCTCGGCTCCAAAGATGCGCGCCAGCATCTCCGTAAACAAGGGGATGTTCGACGAGCCGCCTGTCTTCACGACAGCATCGATCTGGTCGGGCTCGAGACCCGATTCCGCAATCGTATCCAGGAGGACCTGTTCCACGTCGACCAGATATTGTTGAATATCTGTTTCAAACTGGTAGCGTGTGTAGAGCTCCCACAGCGCGATATCTTTATCTTCCAGGGTAATGATGGTGGCGCCCTCCTTCGAGAGGGCGATCTTGCCTGCTTCGACGCGGTTGTAAAACGTAAAGGCAAGATCGTTGTAGATCAGTCCCTGCAAAGCTCTGACTTGAATGGGAGCTATTCCCGCCCGAATGGCTTTTTCGAGGATATTCTTGTTGATGGGAGTGCCCAGGTAAGGGAGTGCCATCCAATCCGGAATTGCATGGATCATCTCCAGGATCTCAGGATTGTGGTAGACACGACCGAATCCAAAATGCGGCAACATTCGCTTCTCGATGATTGTGCGGTCGAAGTCGCTGCCAGCGATATCCACACCGCCGCTGGCATAAACCTTGCGATTGCGCGGATCACCTAACCGCATGACTGCAATATCAAGTGTGCCTCCGCCGAAATCGAAGATGACGACATTTTGCGCTTGCGTGATGGATTGTTCGTAATCCAGCGCCGCAGCGATGGGTTCCAGCTCAAAGTCCACCTGCTTAAAGCCGGCGTCATGCGCGGCTTGCCGCAACGTTTCCTGTGCTCTGTAATCCTGCTCTGGAGACACCGAAAACTTGACCGGTCTTCCGAGCGTGACCGCATCAATGGACTCATGCAGGACATCTTCGGCACGTTTTTTCAGCAATGCCAGATACGTTCTTGCCAGATCGCCCACCGAATAATAACGTTCAAAAACCTGCGTGCCTGTGTATTTTTCCTTGCGGAGGATCGTCTTAAGGTATTGCAGAAGGCGCCCGGGCTGGAGCTCATCCACGTAGACGTAAATATCGCGCACGTAGTGCATGTCCGCCCCGTACACGTCAATCTCGCCTGCCCATTGCTTGACGAAGCGTCGCTGGCGGTTGATGTTATCGCGATAGTAATTCTCCACCGCTTCCTGCCCGATCGAGGCGCGGTAATCGCGCGTGATGTAGAGTACCGTCTTGATCACCTCCGGCAGGACGTTTTTGGGATCCACAGGCAGCAGCCGGACGCGCTGTCCATCGTAGACAGCCACGCCAGAATTGGAGGTTCCAAAGTCGATCCCAACCCTTACGCTCATGGGTTGGCTCCCTGCCCCGACTCAGCCGGGATCACGCCGACAGACAGGATCAACCCCTCAGCTTCGATCGAGCCAGCGCCCGCCAGCGTCTCCGCCGAATGCATGCTCAGGCTCCCCGTCGCATCCAGTACCGCGAGACGATCTTCCCCTCCGACCGAAGCAGCGCCGACGAAGCGGATGCCCTGCTCGAGCCGCACCGGCGGGATGAGTGCCTGTCCCTTTGCCAGCGGAGACTTTGTCAACTCGAGATTATCACTCTCGCGCTGAACCACCTTGCCCGTCTGAGTCACAAAGAGCATAGATTGGCCGGGGCGCGGCACAAAAGCGGCGATCACGTAGTCAGATGCGGTCAACTTGATGCGGTCTTCCGCGCTATACGGCAGCGCATCCACATCCAGACCCAGCAGCTTGCCTTCCAGGGTGACGAAAGCGAAAATATCCTTCTTTCCGCACAGAACCGTGTCGAAGGGTTGGTCCAGCTTTTGGAGGGCGCCCTTCCCCAGGTAATAATTGCCCAGGATAGACTGCGCCATGGATGTCATCGTCTTCTTGATGCAGCCGCGCCGGCTGACCTGCAGGAAGAAATCGGTGAGTGGGAGGGTCGAGAGAGGTGTGATGCTTGCCAGGAACTCGCCTGCTCGCGGCTCGTCGGGCAAGGCAGCTTCCGTCCAGGCCCAGGCAGCGCCGGGCTGCACACAGGGGATATCCCTCACCGAGTATGTGCTGACCCGCCCCGACGTAAAGAGAAGCAGCACCTCCTCGTCGGAGGAGACAGCCAGCAGGCGGGGCTGTTCACTGGTTGCGAGTGTCTCATCATTGACCCGTCCGAGGGATGGCGCGGGTGAGTCCAGCTCCAGCCGGAAGATCCGGCCGTAATTATTGTAGACCAGCAGGCTAAGCGTTGACCTCTCAACCGTATGTTCGGGCAACTCTGCCGTCAGGGGCTCGCCTGCACCGAAGCGGCGCTTGAGCAGATCCAGTTGGTATTCCAGATGCGCAATCCGCTTCTGGTACTCCTCCACGCGCGTGCCGTTCTGCAGGGCGATGTTCTCCGCCAGCAGTTCCTCGTTGCGCTCGGTCAACTCCCGCAGGCGCCTGGCAATCAACCGCACGATCGCCACCGCGGACTCGGGCCGCGCCTCGGCTTCTTTCATCCATTCGTCAATTTTCTGGGAGAAGGACATGGTGAAGCTCCTCGAACCTGTAATTATACTTGAAGCCTTTATAGGCGAGTGTTTCGCTGTGCCCAGCCTTCCCCATTAAAAGGGATTTTATCAGGGTAGGGAATTCATTACTTTTATCGGGATGTCCCTGATTGACCGCTGTTCCCTTGGTCATCATAATTAACCCAGGATAAAAATGCATGTACGCAGCATTAATCCTGTAAGACGGTTTTGTATACTGCTCGAGCGGATGTAGAAGTCCTTCGAGTAATCATACTACCTGCCTCAATGGCAGAGAGCGAAAGGATAGTAAAAATGGAAGGTGTTGTTACTGATTGGGGTACGGCGGTCATGACCTCCCTGACTGCCGCGTTAAGCCTGTTCTTGGCAGCCATTCCCCGCATTATCGGCTTCCTGGTCATCATTATCGTCGGTTGGCTGATCTCGGGTGCGCTGGCAGCAGGTGTTGCGGCGCTTTTGCGTGCCGTGCGTTTCAATGAGCTGGCTCAGAACTCCGGCTTTAGCGGCTTTGTCCGCAATATGGGCGTCCGCAAAGACCCGGCTGGGTTGCTGGCTGATATCGCCAAGTGGTTTGTTCGGCTCATTGTGCTTGTGGTCGCGTTCGATGCCCTTGGCTTGCCCGCGGTGTCTGCGGTCCTGCAGCAGTTCTTGCTCTGGATCCCGAACCTGGTCGTGGCGGTTGTAGTTCTCGTGATCGCGGGCCTGGCAGCCAATGCGCTGGGCAACCTGATACGCGGTGCCACTGCCCAGGCAGGCTTTGATAATCCGGACCTGCTGGCAACCATTGCCCGTGTCGCTGTCTGGGCATTCGGTATCGTGGTGGCCGTAAACCAGATTGGGATTGCGCAGGCATTGGTCAATACTCTGTTCATGGGCTTCATCGGTGCGCTGGCGCTGGCAGCTGGCCTTGCCTTCGGGCTCGGTGGACGAGAAACTGCCGGTCGTATTGTGGATAGCTGGTATAACCGGGGTCGCGCCAATCAGCCGAAGTTAGAACGTGCGGCTGAGAATATGGAGCGCCAGGCACAGCGCAATATGCCCACTACACGTGGAGCGGATGATTAGTTCGTAAAATCGAATACTATTTTCACCATTAGCATGACCGGCTGGCTGTCCGATGTTGAGCGCCAGCCGGTTCTGTTTGTCAGACAATAAGCACGATAGTTGAGCAGGTAGATCGTCTCTGCAGCAAAATCGCCTCTTGACGCATTGCCCGCACTGGCATAGAATTGCGCCCAATATGCTTAAGTCCACTCGATGGTTTGCGTTTTATTTTTATTACGGTTTCCGGATCCCGGTTGCCGTTGGTGGCGCTTAAGTATAGAGAACCATATCTCTGTAGATAAAAGAGCGAGACCACACGGTCTCGCTCTTTTGTTTACCTCTCCTCACCCCTCTCCTGCCCGACCTCCTCTAAGGGCGGGAGAGGGGCAAGGAGGAGACCTCAGGAGCAGCGTATGACAATCCGTGGCATTCGTGGAGCAACGACCGTTGTAGCCGACCAACCGGATCTGATCCTTCAAGCGACGCGCGAGCTGCTGGAAGCGATCCTCGATGCAAACTTCAAGATGGAGTCGGAAGCTGTCGCCAGCGCCATCTTTACCGTGACCGAGGACCTCCGCTCCACATTCCCGGCGCAAGCCGCGCGCCAGATGGGCTGGGAAATGGTGCCGATGCTATGTGCGCGTGAGATCCCCGTCCCGGACAGCCTGCCCCGTGTCATCCGGGTCCTGGTCCATTGGAATACCGACATCCCACAGTCTGAGATCAAGCATGTATATTTGCGTGATGCGGTGAGACTGCGCCCCGATCTGGTCGGTGCGCAATAAGGAGCCTGTATGCTAATCGTTATGAAACCCAATTCCACCCCTCAGCAGGTCGAAAACGTGATTGTGAAAATTAAGGAAGCAGGACTCGCCGCCCATCTCTCGCAAGGCATCGAGACCACCCTGATCGGCGCGATCGGCGAGACGCACGATCTCCCCACCGACCTCTTTGAAGTATTGGACGGAGTCGATATGGTCAAGCGAATTACTCAGCCGTTTAAGCTTGCCTCGCGGCAGTTCCATCCCGATGACTCGATTTTCCCGATTGACGGTTTTCACGTGGGCGGGAACGATATCGTCGTGATTGCCGGTCCGTGCTCGGTGGAATCGCGCTCCCAGATTCTCGAGACGGCGCAGGCGGTGCGCGAGGCTGGCGCCAATGCTCTGCGTGGCGGTGTGTTCAAGCCTCGCACCTCACCCTACTCCTTTCAGGGACTCGGAGAGGAAGGGCTCGAACATCTTGCCGAAGCCCGCGAGCAGACGGGCATGCCGATTGTGGTCGAGATCATGTCGCAGACCCAGCTGGATCTGATGGTGAAGTATGTGGATGTGTTGCAGGTGGGCGCACGCAACATGCAGAATTTCAATCTGCTGCGTGCCATCGGCGAGACCCGCAAAAGCGTACTGCTCAAGCGCGGCCTTTCTGCGACCATCGAGGAGTTACTGATGTCAGCCGAGTACATCCTTGCAGGCGGCAATAAACAGGTGATGTTGTGTGAGCGCGGCATTCGGACCTTCGAGACCTCCACCCGTAACACCACCGATATCAACGCGGTTCCGGTGCTCAAGAATCTCACGCACTTGCCCGTGATTCTGGATCCCTCGCATGCCACAGGTCAAGCCGAGTATGTCCCCGCGATTGCGCGGGCGGCGATCGCTGCAGGCGCGGATGGTCTCATCGTGGAGGTTCATCCCGATCCCAGGCACGCGGTCTCGGATGGGAAACAATCCCTCAAGCCGGAGACCTTTGCGGAAATGGTGAGACAGATCAAAGCGATTGCCGAAGCAATGGGTCGCCGGATCGCGCCTATCAAAAAGCCTGTTGTCACGGGATGGTAAACGACATGGAGGATGGCTTTGCGTTAAAGGACACCAAAATTGCCATTGTCGGTTTAGGTTTGATGGGCGGCTCGCTCGCCCTGGCGTTGCAGAATAAAGTCGCGGTGCTGTACGGCATCGACTCAGATCCCGCGACCCTGGAGCTGGCCCTTGCCAAAGGAATCGTGGATCAGGCGGATCGTGATCCCGCCAGGCTGCTGCCTCAGGCTGATATTATTATCCTGGCGACGCCGGTTCCAGCGATCATAGACGTTATTCAAAACTTGCCGACCCTAACGGAGAATGCTTCTATTATTATGGATCTTGGGTCTACCAAGAGAGATATTGTGCAAACCATGTCTCTCTTACCCGAACGTTTCGACCCGATTGGCGGGCATCCTGTCTGCGGCAAGGAAAAACCAGGGTTGGAAAATGCAGAGGCGGCTCTCTTTCAGGGCGCTCCGTTTGTCGTGACGCTCCTCAAGAGGACAACCCCACGCGCTCGCGCGGCAGCGAAGCAAATCGTATCTGAAGTGGGCGCGCAGTATATCGAAATGCCCCCCGAAGAGCATGACCGCGCCCTCGCATTCACCAGCCATTTGCCGTTCCTCATCGCTTCCGGACTGGTTGCGGCGCTTCCGCAGGAATCTGCAAGCCTCATCGGTACAGGTTTCCGCTCCACTGCGCGGGTTGCCGGGTCTCCTTCTTCTATGATGTTGGGCGTGTTGCAATCGAATCGAGAGAATATTCTGAAAGCTATACAGGAGTTTCGTGCCTCGTTAGATGACATTGCGTCCGCGATGCAGTCCGAAAATTACGCCCTGCTCGAATCGCTTCTCAAGGATTCTCGGAGCGCCTACCTGTCTCTCGTCTCCAATTCCTGATTGACCATCGTGCAAATTATTCCCGTAAAGCTTCCTCTCAACGCCAGCGTGCGTGTCCCCGGCTCGAAGTCGTTGACGAATCGCGCTTTGTTGGTCGCCTCGCTGGCAAAGGGAAAGACGCGCATTACCAACGCCCTGTTTTCGGATGACTCGTGTTATTTTGCTAGAGCGCTGCAAACACTTGGCTTCGATGTTCAGCTGGACGAAGCACATCGCGAAATGACCGTCACCGGTCTGGGCGGGCATATCCCTGCAGAACGCGCCGAGCTCTATATCGGCAATGCGGGAACGGCAGCCCGTTTTCTCGTCGCATTTCTAACGCTTGGACATGGGCAATATGTTCTGGATGGCGACCCACGGATGCGGGAGCGCCCTATACAGGATTTGATCGATGCTCTCAATGAGCTTGGCGTAGAGCTAGAAGCCAAAAACAATTGTCCGCCTGTTGAAATTTTTGCCAGAGGACTACCAGGTGGGATGACGAGAGTCGCCGGCAACATCTCGAGTCAATTCTTATCCGCGCTGTTGATGGTCGCGCCATACGCCAGATCGCCGCTTGAGATCGAAGTAACTACGGAGCTGAGCTCCAGACCTTATGTGGACATGACGCTTGGGGTCATGAGGGATTTTGGTATAAGAGTAGAGCGCCAGGGAAACGAACGCTTCTATGTTCAGCCAGCTGCCTACTTGCCACTTTCTACTTATCAAATTGAGTCTGACGCCTCTGCCGCTTCCTATTTCTTCGCTGCCCCCGCTATCTGTGGCGGGAGCGTTCGTGTAGAAAATATCTCACGCCGGTCGAAACAGGGAGACATCGCATTTTTGGATGTTCTTCAGGGGATGGGTTGTACTGTAGAAGAAGGCGATAGATTCATCGCAGTCACGGGCGCACAATCACTGCGTGGCGTGGATGTGGATATGCGCGACATCCCTGACACCGCGCAGACCCTGGCAGCAATTGCGCCCTTTGCA
>DATHTH010000260.1:0-17558 GCA_035463495.1 Anaerolineales bacterium
CACCACGCCCCAGGCGCCGAAGTTGGTGATGGCGTAGGCAACCAGGTAAAACAGACCGGCGGCAATCGAAACCGGCGCGACGTCTGGATTCCCATACGGCACGAATGCCATCAGGATGTAGCCCGCATGCGCGATACTGGAATATGCCAGCAGGCGCTTGATGTTGGTTTGCGAGATGGCAATCACATTCCCAAGGATCATGGTCAGCGCAGCCAGCGCCCAGAAGATGCCGGTCATATCCGCGGCGATGGTGGGAAAGGCCGTTGCAAACACCCGCAGCAACGCGGCAAACCCGGCAATCTTGGCACCCGAGGACATAAAGGCGGTCACCGCCGTGGGCGCACCCTGATACACGTCCGGGGTCCACATGTGGAAGGGCACCACCGCAACCTTGAACCCGAGCCCCACCAGAATTAAGGCTGAGCCAATGGACAGAAGAAGGAGATTCGCATCCCCATTCGCCGCAGCCACCACGTCCGCGAGGTTCGTCGAACCGGTCGCGCCAAAAACCAGCGCCGTCCCGTAGACGATGAATCCGGTCGCGAACGCGCCGAGCAGGAAGTATTTGAGCCCCGCCTCCTCCGACTCAGCCTTCGGGCGGGCAAAGGCAGCCAGCACGTAGAGCGGAATCGAAAGCAGCTCGAGGGCCAGGAAGACTACGATTAAGTCGGCAGCCTGCGCCATCAACATCATTCCTACGACACTGAAGAGCAGCAGGGTGTAATACTCGCCGCGCTCGATTCCCATGCGCTGAATGTATCCGTAGGCGAGGGCAATGCCCAGCAGGCCGCTCACCAGCAGAAGCGCGTTGACAAACACGGAGAACCCATCGATTACGACCATACGATTGAGTCCCGTTTGCGCGGAACCGATCTGCATGAGCGTAAAGCCAAGCGCCAGGGCCAGCCCTAGCGCCGCGAGCAAAGCTGTGAGCCACTTGTTCGCCTTAGGGATAAACAGGTCAACCAGGAGCAGCACGCAAGCCCACACGGTTAGCAGGACCAGGGGCTGGATGGCAGTGATGGAAAAGTCGATCTGTGGCATGGTGGTTTAGCGCATCGCCACGCTGGAGATGCTCCCCACGAGCTGATCGACGGCCGGAGCCATCAGCTCGAAGAAGGGTTTGGGATACAGCCCGATCCAGAAGATCAGGATGAGCAGCGGCACCATGATCGCAATCTCGCGCCAGTTGAGGTCGCGCAGGCTGCGTCCATGATGTTCCGCCTCTTCGACCACTTCGCCCTGCGGTCCCAGGAACATCTTCTGGAACATGAAGAGGATGTAGATCGCCGCCATGATCACGCCGACGGCAGAGAACGCCGCATACAAGACCGAACCATAGGGACCTCCATCTGTTCCGGCACCCCAGGCGCCAAGCAAGATCGTAAACTCGCCAACGAAACCGTTGAGACCTGGCAAGCCCATAGAGGAAAGAGCCGCAATCAGCATGAAGGCAGCGAAGACCGGCATGACCTTCCACAGGCCGCCATACACGTTGAGGTCACGGGTATGCGTCTGTTCGTAGATCATACCGACCAGGAGGAACAGCGCCCCGGTGCTGATCCCGTGGTTGACCATCTGCAGGATCGCGCCCTGCACACCCTGCGAATTGAGCGCAAACAGGCCAAGCATCACAAAGCCAAGGTGGCTGACGGAGGAATAGGCCACCAGCTTCTTGACATCCCTCTGGGCGTAGGAAACTGCCGCACCGTAAATGATGCCAATCGTCGCCAGGAGGGCAATCCACGGAGCTGCCTGGACGGAGGCTTCCGGGAACAAGGGAATATTGAAGCGCAGGAAGCCGTACGTGCCCAGCTTGAGGAGGACGCCCGCCAGGATCACAGAGCCAGCCGTCGGCGCTTCCACGTGCGCATCCGGCAGCCAGGAGTGCAGGGGCCACATCGGGACCTTGATCGCAAAGGCGGCAGCGAATGCCAGGAAAAGCCAGATCTGGGTCGCCGGCGCGATGCCGATACCGATCAGATCGGGTACGGAGAACGTGCCACCGGCAATCCCAAGCCAGAGAATCGCCAGCAGCATCAAAATCGAGCCTGCCATCGTGTATAGGAAGAACTTAATCGCAGCGTAAATACGGCGCGGTCCGCCCCAGATGCCGATCAGGAAGTACATTGGCACGAGGGTGAATTCCCAGAATATGTAGAAGAGGAACAGGTCCTGCGCCAGGAAGACTCCCATCATGCCGATCTCGAGCAGGAGGAAGAAGATCATGAAATCTTTGACACGTTCTTCCACGGCGGTCCAGGTGGAGAGGATGGAAATGGGGGTCAGCAAACCCGTGAGCAGGACCAGCAGGATACTCAACCCATCCACGGCGAGGAAATACTGGATGTTCCATTCGGCTACGGTGATCCAGTTATAGCGCGCCACCAGCTGCAAATCTGGATCGGAGGCGTTGAACATACCCAGCACCCAGAGCGAGAGCCCGAACGTGATCAGCGTGGTGATCAATGCCGTCCAGCGCAGGGCATCCTTATTCTCACGTGGGATGAATAACAGGATCAAAACGCCCACTAGCGGAAAGAAGGTGAGAAGAGTCAGCGGTTGCAAAAGAAAGTCCATGTTCCATCCTTGAGCCCTCACCCTGTTCCCCTCATTCAGTGAGAGGACTTCCTTCTCCCTCTTCCGGGAGAAAGGTCGGGGATGAGGGAAAGTTCTATCTAAAAATCAAATAGCCGACGATCAGGACAACGCCTACTAGTACCGATAAGGCGTAGGAGCGCACAAAACCATTCTGGATCTGGCGCAAGGCAGAGGATGACCATTGTGTGAAAGTCGCCAGACCGTTGGCAAAGGCATCGATACCGCGCTGGTCGGCATAGCGATCCAGGCCGATCTTGCTGATCCAGTTATACGTGCCTGCAATCACGGTCTCGTGGAACCAGTCATGCCAGAAGCGCCAGTCGATCACATCGGCAAGGAAGTGAGATAGCCTGACAAATGGCGTGACGATAATTGCATGATAGAGCTCATCTATGAACCACTTGTTTTCCGCACCGGTGAACACAGCGCCCAGACGCCGCTTGAGCGGGTCCACTTCTCCACTGCGGAGCGGATTGCGTCCATAGATCAGCCAGGAAAGATAGATGGCAACCAGCGCAAGGATTGTCGCACTGCCGGCGATGGAGAGGCTGAGGGGCAGCGCTTCCACTTCATGGAGCGTATATTCCAGCCAGTGCCCGAGGTGGTGGAATCCCTCAAAGGGAAGATTGAGTGCGCCACCCAGTACCGACAGGGCCGCCAGCACCATCAACGGCACCGTCATGACAGGAGGACTTTCCTGGGCATGCGCCGCAGCTTCATGGCGGGGCTCGCCGAAGAAGACCATCCAGATCTGCCGCCCCATGTAAAAAGCGGTGAAAAATGCCGCGATGCTCAGGATCCAGTAAATGAGCGGGTAGTGCAGACTGGCATCCAGCAGAATCTCATCTTTGGACCAAAAGCCCGCAAAGGGGAAGATCCCTGCCAGGGCCAGCGTGCCAATCATATATAACCAGTATGTGGTGGGCATCGTCCGACGCATGCCGCCCATATTGCGCATATCGCCGGCATCGAAGTGCGCGCCTTCCTCTTCATGCACAGGTTCTGAATGCGAACCCTCATGACTCAATCCGTGAGTGGATGTATCCGACTCCTTTTCGTGATGCCCGTGCGCCAGGTGGTGATGTCCGCGCTCCACGCCCAGGATGACAGAACCGGCAGAGAGGAAGAGCAGTGCCTTGAAGAAAGCATGGGTAATGAGATGGAACATGCCCGCCACAAAAGCGCCCATACCCACCGCAGCTACCATAAAGCCAAGCTGTGAGATGGTGGAATACGCCAGCACCTTCTTGATGTCATACTGACCAACGGCGATTGTCGCGGCGAAAAGGGCTGTGACCGCGCCCGTCAACGCGACGATGTATTGGGCCTGTGGAACAAGAGTGTACAACTCCGCAGACCGCGTGATGAGATAGACGCCCGCGGTGACCATGGTTGCGGCATGGATCAGCGCCGACACGGGAGTGGGTCCCGCCATCGCGTCCGGGAGCCAGACGTAGAGCGGGATCTGCGCCGATTTACCCGCCACACCGATAAGCATAAAAAGCGTGATCGCCAGGATCACGCCGGGGTCGGCACTGTGCGCGGCTTCAAAGACCTGGTCGAACTGAAAGCTGCCCAGCGCCCAGAACATGATGAAGCCCGCGATCAGAAAGCCGAAGTCGCCGATCCGATTGACGATGAAGGCTTTCTTTGCGGCATTCGAATTCGCCCAGGACGGGCGTCCAAGCGTATCCAGTTCATACCAGAAACCGATCAACAGGAAGGAGCACAATCCCACGCCTTCCCATCCCACGAAGAGCATCAGGTAGGAATCGCCGGAGACAAGGATCATCATCGCGGCGATGAACAGGTTCAGATAGATGAAGAAGCGAAGGAAGCGGCCCGGGTCGTTCTTGAAGCGCACGTCCTCGTGCATGTATCCGATGGCATAGATGTGGATCAGCGTTCCCACACCCGAGACGACCAGCATCATGGTCGTAGAGAGCGAGTCGATGCGGAACGTCCAGTCCAGTCCTAGCTCACCGATATGGATCCATTCTGCCAGGAACCAGCGACCCACTTCCCCGTGATTGGCGGAGACGGAATATGCCAGCAGAAGGGAGATGACGAAGGCTGCCCCGGAGGCAAGGCTTGCGACCGCGCCGATCATCGTCTCGCTGAAGCGTCTACCAAAGACGAGATTGATCAGCAAGCCGATCAGGGGCGCAAAAACAATCCAGGGGGCAAGAAAGTAAAAGCCTGTTGATACTTCTTGAGCTACATGCATAGCATTCTCCAGAGACTACTCTCCACTTTCTACTCTCTAGTCTCTACCTTTATCCCTTCATACTGCTCAGCTGATCCACGTCGATGCTGCGCTTGGACTTGAAAATCTCGACGATCAGCGCCAGCCCTACCGCGACTTCGGCGGCGGCGACAGCAATGACGAAGAATACGAAAATCTGCCCGCTGAAGCTTTGAAGGAAGCTGCCAAAGGCGACAAATGCAAGGTTGGCGGCGTTCAGCATCAATTCCACGGACATAAAAATAATCAGGGCGTTCCGGCGCGTCAGCACCCCCACCACGCCGATCGTAAACAGGATTGCCGAAAGGATGATGTAGTAATTGAGAGGGACCATGACTAATGCACCCTCTTCTCTTTCCGCACCAGAACAATGGCGCCGATCATGGCGACCAGCAGCAGGATGGAGGTCACCTCAAAGGGCAGGAGGTAGTCCTGAAACAGGCTCATCCCCATGGTACGAATACTCTCCATTAAGTTAACTTCCTCGCCGGGCGCTACGATATCTCCTGCGGGCCGGCCGCGGGTCAGGAAGATGAAGGTGGCTTCCACGACGAGCGCGACCGCCAGCAGCACTGCCAGCGGTTTCTGCCACGGCAATACTTCGGCGACGGGCAGGCTTTCTGCACCGAGCAACATGATCACGAACAAAAACAGCACCATGATCGCGCCTGCGTACACAGTGACCTGCGCCATGGCAATGAACGGAGCACCCAACAGCAGGTAAAACACTGCTACGGTGACAAAATTCAGCACCAGGAACATCGCCGAATAGACCGCGTTGCGGCCCAGAAGCATTCCGAGAGCCGTCGCCACGGCGATCACGGAAAGGATGAGAAAGAAGATCAGGTCGAGGGTCATGGTTATCCGTTTGAGGCATACCCGTGAACAAGTACACAGGTCTACCTGTTTACGCGTCTACTTGTGTGCTTTCTGCTAATCCTGCGGATCGCTCATCTCGGGCACCGAGCGATGGCTGTATTTTCCGGGCTCTGTCTTCTGAGGGGTAAGCAATTCCGGAGAGGAGACAGGCTCCAGCAGCATATCCTTGGTGTAGATCGCGGAACGGCGGTCGTAGAAGGAGAGCTCATAGTTATCGCCGAGCACGATCGCCTCGGTGGGACAGGCTTCCTCACAGTAGCCGCAGAAGATACAGCGGATCATATTGATCTCATAGGTGGAGGCATAGCGCTCACCCGGTGAAAAACGGCGCTCATCTGTGTTCTCATCGGCTTCCACAAAAATAGCATCTGCGGGGCATGCGGCTGCGCAGAGGGAACAACCGATGCATCGCTCCAGGCCGTTCTCGTACCGTCTGAGGATATGGCGACCACGGTAGCGCTGACGGACCTGCCGCTTCTCTTCCGGATATTGATACGTCACCGGTTTGTCAAACATCTGCTTAAGCGTGGTTCCCAGGCCACGCACCAGCTCGACGACAGGCTCAAACACGCTCATATACTTTTCTCCTCAACTCTCGGTAAATCATCGCAACAGTAAAAAGTCCCGCAAACACAGAAACGACCGGGATGCTCCAGATCCAGAAGGGATTATTCAGTTCCTCTGCCAGCAAGACTCCGGCGGCTGTAATAAAGGCGATCGCCAGCGAAAGCGGCAGCAGCACCTTCCAGCCAAAGGACATCAGGCGGTCATAACGGATACGCGGCCAGGTGGCGCGCACCCAGATCATGAAGAACAACAGGACTACGACCTTGATTAGCAGGTAAATCGGTCCCAGCCACCAGAACCGATCCACGCTTAAGATCGTACCCTGCAGGAACCAGAACTCGCGGTACCCACCAAAAAATAACGTCGCCGCGATCATGGAGATGACGATCATCTTCTGGTATTCCGCCATGAAAAACAGAGCGAACTTCATCCCCGAGTACTCGGAGTGATAACCGGCAGTCAGCTCCTGCTCGGCTTCCGGCATATCGAACGGGGCGCGGTTCACTTCCGCCAGAGTCACGATCAAAAAGATCACCGCACCCACAGGCTGGATCACCGCATACCACATATCACCCTGCCGCTCGACGATTTCATACAGGTTCATCGAGTCTGCCAGGATGATCGCAGTCACGAACATAAGCCCGAGCGAAAGCTCGTACGAGATCATCTGCGCCGAGGAACGCAAGCCGCCGAGCATCGCATACTTGTTATTCGACGACCAGCCCGCCAGCACGATCCCATAGACGGCGATGGAGGCAATCGACATCAGGTATAGGATACCTACATTGATGTTCGCCACTGCCAGGCTGATCTGACGGCCAAACAACTCTACGACCGGACCAAAGGGGATGGCTGCCGCAAGGATGATGGAGGGGACCATAGTGATAACCGGCGCCCAGAAGAAAAGGATCTTATCTGCTTTGGCGGGCACCAGTTCTTCCTTGAAGATCAGCTTGACTGCATCGGCAATAGGCTGTAGAAGCCCAAAGGGTCCTGCCCGGTTAGGGCCGACGCGCGATTGAATGCGCGCTAGGGCGCGGCGCTCATACCAGGTGAGATAGGCAAAGCCTGTCAGCAGCGCAAAGATGACGAACAGCGACTTGATCAACCACTCGAGCCAGAGAGTCCAGTCAGATAACATCATTCCACCTTCTCGAATGCTCGGATGGTCGCGGGCGTAGGCTCGCGAATGGCAAATCCCATCTCGCGAGGCACCAGGGCGACGCCCACCGAGATCGTCTCGTCGAGCTTCACGGTCGCATCACTGCTCACGCCGTCGAAGCTGATCGTCACGAGTTGACCCGCTTCCAGCCCAAGGTTTCTGGCCGCTTCCGGATGGAGCGTGATCATAGGGCTGCCGATACGTGTGCGCAGCAGGTCTGCAGACATCATTACCGTCGTGCCGCGGTCATAGAGCTTATTCACCGGGACCGCCAGGAGCTCATTCTGCTTCGGTCGCGGCGCGCGCTCCCGTTCGACCTTTGGCAGGCTGGCAGACTCATCAGCCTGCGTAGCGGTGAGATGGGCGCCCATTCCCATCCGGTTCTCGTAGGTTGTGCCGCCGTAGTACAGATCCCCGCGCCCGACGATCGGCCACTGTGGCTGCACCTGCGACACCCTGGCGTAGGTCAATCCGGCAAAGGACCTGACGGCGCTTGCCAGCATGTCGAATGCAACGGAAGGCGATTCACCCTCGAGCTGAATGCCCATCTGGTCCGCGATCCGCGAGGTGATGGCAAAGTCCGCCTGGGATTCGCCCGTTGGCGGCACCGCACGATAGAAGCGCTGCACACGCCGCTCCCCGGAGGTGAGCGTGCCCTCGCGCTCGGTAAAGGTCTGCGCAGGGAGGACGACATCCGCGATCTCAGTGGTAGCAGTCGTCATCACATCCTGCACTACGAGGAATGACGCTCTCTGGAGCACCTGCGCCAGAGCGGGATCATCCCCGACCGGGTCCGCTCCGGCGATGTAAACCGCCTTGCCCTGCAAAGCTTGCGCTAAGTCTCCGGGAACCTCGAAGCCCATCTCCCAGGCGCCCTGGTCGTTGGCGCGCTCCCAGACACCGATCAAGCCGTTGTTGGGCTTGCCGGTATGGCCGGTCTCCTGCAGCAACCGGGCGCAGGCAGTCGCCAGATTGGATGTGCCCTCTACGCCCAGACCTTCACTCCCGAACAGGATGACGGCATTCTCAGCATTGACGAATGCATCGGCAAGCTTGCCTCTGCGGCCCAGGTCCTGCACCGATTTGGCTTCGTCGCCATACACATAACGGACCACATGCGTGGCAAAGCGATCCAGCCGGGTCTCCCGCGGGTTCAACACGATCAGCGTCGCGCCCCGGTCGGCTGCCTGCTTCACGCGAAGATACCAGATTGGCGCCTCTTCATACAGATCGGAGGCTACAACAACGATCGTCGTGCCGGCGCCCATTGCGCCGAAGTTTGTGCCCTCGCCCACTCCTACCTGTGTCGTCATCTCGCCGCCGCCCATATGAGAATACAGGTATGCCTTTGCACCGGCGTGATGCGCCAACGACTTCAAACTATAGAGATCCTCGTTGGCAAGCTTGCCCGAAGCCAGCACCACAAAATTGCCTTTCAACTGCTCTGCCGCAATTTTGGTGGCTTCTTCCCAGGATGTCCGGGTTAGCTGGTTCTCTTTGCGGATGAGCGGGGTCTTCAGACGACGCCTGCTGTCGGTGTAGTGATGCACAAAACGACCTTTATCGCAGATCCAGATCTCGTTGACGTCCTCGTTCTGACGCGGCATCACACGCTTGATGACAAAGTCACCGCCTGCCCTGGCTTCTCGCCGCCAGTCGAGCGTGATATTGCATCCGACAGGACACTGGGTACAGATCGAGGCGGAGGACTCCAGCTCCCACGGCCGCGCTTCGAAGCGAAAGTCTCGCGTCGTCAATGCGCCGACCGGGCAAATATCGGTGGTGTTGCCCGAGAACACGGAGTCGAAACCGGGCTCGGAGAAAGTAATGATCCTGGTGCCGCGCGAACGGTCGTCGAAGCCCAGCACCGAGTCGCCCACGATCTCATCCTGAAAGCGGATACAGCGCGCACACTGGATGCAGCGCTCCTGGTCCAGCACGATCAAATCGCCGAGCGGCACGCCTTTGCCGAGCCGCAATTTTTCATCGAAGAGGAAGCGGCTCTTTCCCGGGCCATGTGCCATGGTCAGGTTCTGGAGCGGGCATTCGCCGCCCTTATCGCATATGGGACAATCCAGCGGGTGAGAGGTAAGCAGGAACTCCACCGTTGCCCGCTGTCCATCCCGCGCCTTGTCGCTCTGAGTGAGGACAACCAGGCCCTCTTCGACTTTATTCGTGCAGGCGGTCTCGAGCTTGGGCAAAAACTGGATCTTCGGGGCGCCGTTCTCCATCACGACCTCCCCCGTGGCGCGGTCTTTCACCGGGCGGCCGATCTCGACAAGGCACATCCGGCACATCCCGACCGGTTCGAGCTTTGGATGGTGACAAAAGACAGGGATATCGATGCCCGCCATCTTGGCGGCATCCACCAGACCGGTCCCGGCCGGCGCGGTGATCTGTTGCCCGTCGATGGTTAACGTGACTTGTTTACTCATGAATGCTCCAAGTCAATCCTGAAGTCCTGTGTTTCATGCCTTGCCCACTTCCCTTTCCTTCACATACACGGGCGGGAGGGGCTCAGGAGTCACAGCATTCTTAAAATCCTGCGGGAACCGTTCAATACCTGTCACCACGGCCATAGTGGAGAACTCGCCGAGAGCGCACAGACACTTCCCCTGAATTTGTTTGGCGACATTAAGCAATAGATCCACATCGCCGGTGGTGCCGCGACCATGATGAATGCGCTCAATGATGTTGGACATCCAGTAGGTGCCTTCGCGGCAGGGCGTACATTTCCCGCAAGACTCATGCCGGAAGAAATGGATGGTCTTGTTCACCAGCCAGTCCATCGAGACCGTATCGTCGATCACGATCACAGAAGCGGATCCGAGATCGCTGCCAACTGTGCGGACGGTGGCGTAATCCATAGGGGTATCGAGAACCTTTTCATCGTTCACAATAATCAATGAAGAAGAGGCGCCCGCCGGCATAATGGCTTTGACGGGACGCGAGTCCTGCACACCGCCGCCATGAGTATAGATCAGCTCCCGGAAGGTAGTGCCGAAGGGCAGCTCATAGTTGCCCGGTTTGCGCACCCGCCCCGAGAGTGAGAAGATCTTTACCCCCGCGCTGTCGGCAGTGCCCATGGATTTATACCAGTCTGCGCCGTTCAGCAGGATAAGCGGCACGTTGGTAAAGGTCTCGACGTTGTTGATGACCGTCGGCTTGCCAAAGAGTCCGTACGCGGGCGGGAAGGGTGGGCGAACGCGCGGCTGGCCGCGTTTGCCCTCCAGCGATTCGAGCAGGGCTGTTTCCTCGCCGCAGATATACGCGCCGGCACCCAGGTGAGTATACATACGAAGCGAGTACTGGCTGCCGAACAACCTATCGCCAAGCAAGCCATCTGCTTCCATTTCAGCGATTTTCTGGTCAAGAAATGCGGCGAGCTGCCAGAACTCACCCCGCAGGTAAATATAAGCGGTGTTCGCGCCAATGGCGTAGGCTGCAATCGCAACGCCCTCGAGGAACTGGAATGGGTTCCCCTCCATGATCTCGCGATCCTTGAAGGTGCCCGGCTCGGACTCATCTGCATTGACCACCACATAATGCGGCCAGTTGTTGTTGTCGATGAAGGCCCACTTCATACCGGTTGGAAAGCCCGCGCCCCCACGGCCGCGCAAGCCTGAATTCTTGACGACATTGATCACATCGAGCGGGCCCATGCTGGTGACCGCATTCTTGAATGCTTTGAACCCGTCGTTCTTCTTATAAACACTCAATTCATGGATATCGGGAATGTCACGGTGACGAAGGAGGATATGACTCATGACCTCACCTCCCTGCCGCGCAGAATAGAAATCAACTCCATTGTGCGATCTACTGTCATGTTCTCATGATATTTGATGCCGTCCGGTCCCTGAGTCTGGAACATTGGGGCTTTGTCACAGGCGGCGAGGCACATCACGGTTTCAAGGGTAATAAAGCCATCCTCGGTTGTCTCGCCTACACGGATGCCAAGCTTGTCACATAGCCTTGCCACGAAATCCTCGGCGCCGCGCAGGGCACAGGGCAGGTCGTTACAGACCTGCATGCGATACTTGCCTTCTTTCCGGTCGTGATACAACGTATAGAAACCGACCAGGGCAGCGACGTCTGTCTCGGTGATGCCCACAATCTCTGCGACATCCTGCATGGCAGCTTTGGTGAGAAAGCCCTCTTCCCGCTGCGCCAGGTACAAGAGCGGCATGACCGCGGCGCGCTTGTTCTCGGGTGGGTACTTGGCGAGGATTTGTTTTATTTCGTTCGGATATTTGGTCTCAAGACTCATCGGTCAATATCTCCGAGCACAATGTCCACGGAAGCCAGGATGGCAACCAGGTCCGCCACAAAATGTCCCTCAACAATCTTGGGCAGAACTGACAAATTATCAAAGGAAGGCGTGCGCCAGTGACAGCGCCGCGGCTTGGAACCGCCATCTCCTGCCAGCAGCACACCCAGCTCGCCGCGCGGCGACTCGACAGCCTGATAGATCGAGCCGTCAGGCGCCGGAAAGCCCTCCGTCCACAACTTGAAGTGGTGGATCAGCGCTTCCATGCTCACGCCCAGTTCGGAGCGCGGCGGTGGGACAAATTTACGGTTGTCCGAGCGTACGGGACCCAGCGGCAATTTGTTCAACGCCTGCTCGATAATCTTTAGCGATTCACGCATCTCTTCGACACGCACAATATAACGTGCATACGTGTCGCAGTCATTACGGACCGGCACGTTGAAGTCATATTGCTCGTAACCCGTGTAAGGACGAACTTTTCGCAGATCCCAGTTCACTCCCGAGGCGCGCAGCATCGGACCGGTCACGCCATGCTGCAAGGCAACGGCTGGTTCCAGGATGCCAATCCCCAGTAAGCGGTCCAGGAAGAGTGGGTTTTTCGTTAATAGCGCTTCGTATTCGTCGATGCGCTTTGGCATCATCTTAAGGAAGTCACGCACCGCCGCTTCAAACTCCACAGGGACATCTCGCCATAACCCGCCGGGGCGGATGTAGGTTGTCATCATGCGCTGGCCGGAGATCAGCTCCTTGATATCCAGGATGGCTTCACGCTCACGGAACGCATACAGGAACATGGACATCGCGGCGAGGTCCAGCCCAAATGTACCGATCCACACCAGGTGTGAATTGATACGCTCCAGCTCCGCCAGGATCACACGGAGCGCCTGCGCCCGTGGAGGCACATCGAGATCTACAAGTTTTTCGACCGCCATACAATATGCCAGGTTATTGCCAAGATTGTTCATGTAGTCCAGGCGGTCGCTCATCACCTCGGCTTTGAGATAGGTCTTGGCTTCCATGTTCTTCTCAATGCCAGTGTGCAGATACCCGATCTCAGAAATACAGTTGACAACCGTCTCTCCATCGAGCTCGAGCACCAGGCGCAACACCCCGTGCGTGGAGGGGTGCTGCGGACCCATGTTCAGAATCATGGTCTCGCCCGTCAGGGCGCGTTCCGAGACTAGATGCTTATATTTATCTAGACTAGCTTCTTCAATTTGAGCCATTTCTATTCCTTTGCGTAAGGCTTACGCAAATTAATCTCATCGAAATTGAACGTGAACTGTACCTCTTCATAGCCCAGCGGGAAATCTTTGCGAAGCGGATGCTTATCCTCCCACCCATCAGGCAATAAGAGGATGCGGAGGTCGGGATGCCCATTCGGGACAATCCCGAACATGTCCCGAAGCTCGCGTTCGCGCCAGTTCGCCACTGCATACACCCCGACCGCCGTCGGGATATGGGGATCGTTGCCATCCAGGAGCACTCGCAATTGCAGCGATAAATTTCGCGCCAGCGAGGTCAGCTGATAGATCACATGAAAGCGGGGAGAAACCTGCGGCCAGAAATCGATGGCGGTCATCGCCGAGAGCAGCTCGAAATCATATTTATCGCGCAGAAGAGTCAGCGCTTCTATGATGTTTTCTACTTGTACGAACACATGGGTTTCACCGCGGAATTCTTCAGAGGTGACGCCAAACTTTTCCTGCAAGGCTTGAACGATCGGTTCGAGTTTTGTATCCATAAGTAGGTTTGCTTACGTCGCCATTCTCGGCGGCGTGAATATGTCGCCGAGAACGGCGACCAGAGCATGAGAGCTATGCTTTTACCTGCTCCACAAACTTCTCTCCCTTTACCTTTTCATAAAGGGTCACGATACCGTGAATCAGCGCTTCCGGGCGCGGCGGGCAGCCTGCCACATAAACATCCACAGGCACAACCTCATCGACACCCTGCATCAGCGCGTAGTTATTGAATACACCTGTGCAGGACGCACAATCGCCCATGGCAATGACCCACTTCGGCTCAGGCATCTGATCATACAAGAGACGAAGGGCAGGAGCCATCTTGCGCGAAAGTCGCCCGGCCACAATCATCAAGTCCGATTGGCGCGGGCTGGCACGCATCAGCTCCATGCCGAAGCGACTCATATCAAAGTGCGCAGCCTGCGCAGCCATCATTTCAATGGCGCAGCAAGCCAGACCGAACAACATCGGCCACATGGCATTGGTGCGCGACCAGTTGACCAGATCTTCCAGCTTGGTTGTCACAATCCCCATGTTCCCCAGTTTTTGCTCTACTCCCATTCGAGCGCTCCTTTCTTCCAGGCATACACATATCCAACCAGTAAGATAACAATAAAAATAAACATCTCGATCAAGCCAAACAGGCCCAATTGGCGAAACACAATCGCCCAGGGCAGGAAAAATACGACTTCGATGTCAAATAAGATGAAGAGAACAGCAATAAGATAGAACCGGACCGGCATCCGCCTCGTGCCTTCGCCGATGGGAGCCATACCCGATTCATAGGGCATCGCTTTGGCAGCAGATTCTTTTTTCGGTCCGAACAGGGTCCCCAGTCCAATAGCAATTAGCGCAACTAAGGTAGAGAGTGCGATCAACAACCCAATAGCTACATATTCGAGCATTTGAACACCTCAACGCCCTCAGAGGAGTGTGTTTTACCTGGCATGTTCGGCGAAGTATAACATAATGTGTGACTTTTCACAAATTTGATAAACATTATCGTGTTAAAGGCTTAGTAAGAGGAACGATGGAGAACGGATCGCGTTGCAAATGAATTGCAGGCTTTTTGCGCTCGTCATAGGGAGATAAAAAGGTCACGCCAGTAGCGTGACTTTTTATCCCAGGTAATCTCGCAATTGCTTGCTCCGCGAGGGATGCCGGAGCTTCCGTAACGCCTTGGCTTCGATCTGGCGGATGCGCTCGCGGGTCACATCGAAGTAGCGGCTGACTTCTTCTAATGTATGATCCTTGCCATCCTTCAAGCCGAAGCGCAGCTCCAGCACCTCCCGCTCCCGATCGGAGAGGGAGGTGAGCGCGCGCTGGACCTGCTCGCGCAGCATCTGGCGCGCCGCGGCTTCGATCGGCGAAGGTGCATCTTCGTCTTCGATGAATTCCCCCAGGGAGCTGGAATCCTCATCCCCAACAGGTCCTTCCAGCGAGACGGGTTCCTCTGCCGAGCGCAGGACGCGGTCGATCTTCTGGGTAGCGATATCCAGGCGGTGCTGCAGATCGGCCGGGAGCGACTTTTCCTCGGCATGGGCGCGCAGGATGGCCTGCACATCGGAGGCGGGAAGATAACCGACCTCCAGCGCCAGCTCCTCGGTGGTTGGGTCGCGCCCCAGCTCCTGGATCAGCGTCCGCTGGGTCCGCAGGATGCGGGTGATCGATTCGAAGAGATGAACAGGGATCCGGATCGTGCGCGCCTGCTCGGCAATCGAGCGGTTGATGGACTGCCGGATCCACCAGGTGGCGTAGGTGCTGAACTTAAAGCCGCGCCGGGGGTCGAACTTGCCGACCGCGCGCAGGAGTCCCATGTTGCCCTCCTGTATCAGGTCCAGGAAATTGATGCCGCGTCCGAGGTATCGTTTGGCAACACTGACCACCAATCGCAGGTTGGCGCGGATGAGCGCCTGGTTGGCATCCACGGCGCGGGCCTGGGCGGCGTCCATTTCCACCAGCAGGTCCTGGTCTTCACACAGGTGCTTGTAGAGGGTTCGCTGGTTGGGCAGACGGTGGCTCTGGTTGAGGTGTTTCAGTAGCCACTCCGCATACGGTAACGGGAACAGATACAAGCTGAGGAAGACGCTATAGGCATTACGGGCCAGTGTATCCCAGAGCTGGTCAACGCCCCAGTGCCCATTATCAAGATAGGCACGTAAATAGGAGGGTGCATCCGACTGCCAGCCCGCATGGAGCGCCTGGGACTCGGTCAGGATCAATGCCAGATCGGGAGGCTCATGATGCAGCCGCCCAGCATCTTCCACGAGGCGCTCCCAGGAGGTATGCAGCTCAGTCAGGATGGCATGGTAGATGGCGCACTCGCGCGATAACCCTTTGGTTAGCGGGCGCCGCCGGAGCGTGCCAATAAAACGGCTGGCTTCGATGATCGTTGCCAGGCGAAACTCGCTGTCGGAATCCAGCAGCTTGACCTCGCCGATCTCGCGTAAATACAGCCGCACGGGGTCTTCGGAGAGCTCCGCCGCGACTTCGGGGTTTTTGAGATCAATCGGTTCCTCTTCGAGAAGCTCTTCCTGCTGGGCAAGCATGCTCATATCGGGATCGCCCACCTCGTCACCCATCAAGACCAGATCTTTAAGCCCGTTTTCCTCGATCAAATTGCCGTTCGAATTCTCCACGCGGGACTCGCTCCCCGCAGGCACTTGGGTGCGTGACGGGGGCGATTTGACCCGGCTTTTGCGCTTATCCTTTGGCGAGCTTCCCTTTTTTGCGATCATAGCCTTTCCTACCAGACGACGTCAACTGCCGATTGTTACGCGTGGATTTTTGCCTGTATTGTCCCACTGCTTGAGACACCTGCCGGCTACTGCAAGCGTTTCAGCGACATCTTCCGGTGTGCCTGGTCCAGGTCATGGAGCAGCCTTGTATTCTTTAACACCAGACCCTGGTAAGAAGCCGCGCGCAAATCGCCGACTTGCTGGGCTTCTTCCTGAAGATAGCGCAGCTGGTTCAGATTCTCGCCTGCCGCTACACGCCGTAATTTGATCACGCCCCGTAGCAGCTCTTCGAGCAGCTTGTCTTCCAGGCGCTCGAACTTTTCCGCCTGTGAATCCAGCTCCTGCAACAGGCTGTGCAGCGAGGCTGGCACCGAGTCCACCACGAAATCATGGTGCTCGGTCTTATCCTGCTCCACCGACTCGCGGATCAAGCCAAACATCATTTGATGATCGGTATAGTCGAAGTCCTGTACCGCCAGCTTGAGCAGACCATATTCTTGTAGCAGCCGGTCGAGCCGGTAAAGCAACTCCGGCTTCTTGACGAGCACGGCAATGATATACGCCTCGACCTTGTTATTGGTGGAAACGGTGAGGACAGGCTTCGGTTTTTCTTTTACCTGCTGTTGCTTCCTCTCGTCGCCGCGCGGGCGGCGGACTCGCGAAGCCTGCGCCTGGGTGCCGGTCAAGGCGCTTTCATCCACCCGCAGCATGCGCGCCAGCTGCTGGCGATAGGTATCGCGCTCCAGGGCGTTCGGCAGATCCTCAATCAAAGGCAGCACCTGCGCAGCGATCTGATTCTTGACCTTGGGATCGATGATGTTCTGGCCAGCCGCGAGGGTCTCCATAACGTACGTGACAATCGGCTTTGCCTTATCGATCAGGCGTGCCCATTCTTCTTTATTACGCGCCACGATTTCGTCCGGATCCAGGCCATCCGGGATGGCTGCCACCCGCAAGTCGGCTTGCAGACGCGCTTCCTCGCGCAGGAGGCCACGGGCGTCGAAGCCAAGCTCACCTTCGCGGTCCATAGCCTGACGGGCAGCATCCAGGCCGCGCAGCACAGCTTTTTGTCCGGCGGCATCCGGGTCAAGGGCGAGGATAATCCGGCGGGTGAAGCGCTTGAGCAGGCGCAACTGGTGCTCGGTGAGCGCCGTTCCCATCGGGGAGACCACGTTTTCGTATCCGGCCTGGTGTAGGGCGATCACGTCCAGATACCCTTCGACAATCACTGCCTGATCGGCTGCGCGGATGGGCTTACGCGCCCGATCCAGGCCATAAAGCAAATGCCCCTTGGTAAAGACAGGGGTTTCCGGGGAGTTAAGGAATTTCGGCACATCGTTCGGGTCCACAATGC